>CAYJOY010000122.1:0-6564 GCA_964371885.1 uncultured Lentimicrobiaceae bacterium
GTTTACTCCTCTATACGGTAGAAATATTGATTAATTTTTTCTCTATAATAATATTGTAGCGATGGAGGGATGGTTTTCAGCATCTCCATTTGTTGTTGCGATTGTTTGTCGATATTCCACTCCTCGGGCGGTGTGGGTTCGTATTTCTTGCGTGCTTCGGTGGCTTCGCGTTTCTCTTCTTTTTCGCGCTCCATCTGTGCTTTTTCGCTTTGGAGTAGTCGGGTTTCGATATTTTTCTGACGATTAATGGTTTGCCTATTGATGATTCTATTTACTAGGTCTTTTTCGGTTTGCTCCATCTCTTTCATCATCTGTTCAATGCTCTTGTCGCCGCTTCCAGTCTCCGATTTTAGTTCGTTGTTGTACTCTTGCATCATTTTTCTAATCGCCTCTTGTTGGGCTGCCATACGGGCAAATTGCTCGCTCATTTGCGACATGCTAGGTTGCGTTTGCCCCTGTTTTTGCCCTTGCTCCATCGATTTTTGCAACGCCTCCATTTGTCGGTTTAGCTGTTGTTGTAACTCTTTAGCAGAGCTAGGCTTGCTTTTCCCCGATTTTTTTCCAGATGACGACCCTTTACCCCCTTTTTTATTACATTTACCATCCGATTCTTTCTTTTTCTCGTTCATCTCTTTGAGCGATTCGGCCAACATTAGCGCGAGGTTGTTCATGGAGGTGAGGGCAAATTGTTGGTTAGAAAGCGATTGCTGAAGATGACGGTTGGCTAAGTTGGTTTGGGTGCTTTCGAGATAGTTGCGCCCCTTGGTAACCTCTTTCTGAATAAAGGGTTGCACAGTAGGTTGACGACGCGCTAGTGCCGATAAAGAATCGTCGATAAGGCGCATATAATCTTGAATATTATACTGATCGCGTATCACATCATTAAGACTAGGCGATTTCGACGACATCCCTTTCAAACGACCCATCACCTGCTCTTGATTAATAGAAATCTTGATGAGATTGTCTAAAATTTGTCGCAACGATTCAATGTCCTCAGCTATATCTTCATTTTCTTCTTCGTTTTTCTCTTGCTCCATTTTGTCGGCAAGCTCTTCCATATCGTCGGCAGCTTCTCCTTGACTTTCGGCTGCTTTATTTTTATTGTTTTTTTGTAACGACTGACTAGCCTCCTCCATTTTGGTGGCAATTTGCTCTTTTTCTTGGTTAAAAGGGCTCATCTTTATAGGCTCTTCTAACTGACGGTTCATTTGCTCCAACGATTTCATCTCGTTGCGCAACTCATTGTATTTTTGATTAAGGGCATCTTGTTGTTGTTTTAATGCCTCTTTTTGCGCCCCTTTCTGTTCTGTTTTTTGTTGCAATTCTCGTTGCTCTTCTGCTAAATTGCGCGCTTTTTCTAACGTCTCTTCAAATTTTTTCTCGAACTCTAGTTGCTTAAATAGTTGCAATTGTTGATCTAACGATTTGTTGATGTCTTCCGACGAGAGTTGCATCTTTTGCATAGCTTCTTGCATCTGATCTTTGTTCATTTCCTGCATCATTTCCTGCATTTTCTGCATCATCTCCTTCATCTCATCGGTAAGAATATCTTCCATCCTTTTTTGCAACTCTTGTTGCTTCTTCATAATCTCTGCCGACGTATCGTTGTACTTCTCCTCCTTAAATTGGTTCAACTCTTGCTCATTTTTCGCCTGCTCAATCTTCTCATTCAGATTGTTATATTGCTCTAGTAGTGCCTCTAAATTCTTTTTGTCTTGCCAATCGAGCTCTTTTTGTTGCATGAGCTGTTGACGTAACTTTTCAATATCTTTAATAAGCTTCGCCGATTCATCAATTAAGTCTTCCATGGCCGTTTTAGAGTTTTGGTTAGCTAAACGTAACTCATCTTCAATCTGTTCTTGTGTTTTTAAAATAAAAACCTCTTGTTTAGAGTGCGACGTTTTGGCACCGTTAACTCCGTCATTATCAGATACAGCAAAGTAATATTCTACTCTGTCGCCCGCAGTCAATCCCAATGTGCCTGCATCGAAGTAATAGAAGAAATCTTGAATGGTAGTGCCTCTTTTTATTTCAATAGGAAATTGTTTGTTTTCGGCCACTGTCTCGTTGTTGTTGTTATAGTGGTTGTAGACAAAATGCAGCGATGTGAACCCATAATCATCTTCAATATTTCCTTTAAAATAGATTCTATCGGCAAAAACAGAGTCAATTTGTTGCTGTACTATTATTTCTGGATATTGGTCTTTAATAATATGTATAGCGTGCGCCAATGTATCTTTGCTAATGAGGTGTTGATTTTCATTTACGAGCGCGTAGCTAAAGGTTTCGCGGGCACGTAGCGAATAGAGAAAATTATCCCCTTCTGCACTTAATCTCTCTAGTGTGTCGCCCATGAGAAACTGAACTGCATCGGTGTTTTTGGTGTACACTTTCCATGTGAGTTGTGTCCCTTCGGGCACCGTAGCATCGCCATTATTGTCGATGGTTTCACTAATCTTTTGGGTATATGTTGGGTAGTTAAGCTCTAAAACATAGCTGATAGTAAGTGGTTTTGGGAATACTTTAAGAGAAAATGGTGCAGAGAGCACCTCCTCAGAGCTGAGTTGGAAGTTAATATCGCGTTGCAAATTAGTAAATGTATACTCAAAATGTGCATTCGATTTTTTCTGACATTTATAAGAAACATTTCCGTATTGAATAAATAGCTCTTGTGGTACCTCTTCGCCCTCTACTTTAACGTTAACAGTGTAATCGTCGTTTTGATAAGCTTCTAATTCATTGTTGGTTACTAGTATTTTATAAGGAGCAGGTCTTTCATAATAGGTATTATAGTTTACCACTCGCTTTGTGGGTTCTGTTATCATTTCGCTTTTTACCACAGCTATGAGTAAGAAAAGGAAGCATGGAATAACTGCCCATTTAGCATATTTAATGCTTTTCTTAATAGGAATGGCTTTTAGGAATGGGAATGGGGTTAGCGCTTCACTTTTTCGTTCAATAGCGGCCTCCAATATTTCGGAACTAACGGCACCCCTTTTTTCCATTTGCTGCAACTGGAATAAATTCAGTAGTTTATCGTCAATTTCTGGAAAGTGTCTCCCAATAATAGAGGCTATTTCGCTTGAGGTGAGTTGCTTACCTAGTCCGAGGAGTTTTATTATGGGAATGATTATATATACAATGGTTGTAACAGATGTTAGCAAAATAAAGAATATGAGGAGCACGAGCCTAACTGTGGAGTTGAGGAAAGAGAAATATTCGAGCAAGACTATTGCTATAAAAGCGGCTAATACAATGCACAAAAAGAGGAGCGACCCTTTAAGGAGTTCGTTCCAATAATACCGTTTTACAAAGTTTTGAATTTTGTGAATGAGTTCATTAGCAGCTTGCTTCATTATTCTTCGTTGTTTTGCTGAATGTTATAAAATGTTTTCTTTTGTTCCCTAAAATAATGGAATAGCTTTTTGTTTTTTCCAAACTTCTTCCTAAGGAATAATGCTCTATTAAAGAAAGATAGGTTAGGAAAAACGGCATTGAGTTTATTCATTTTTACCCTTTTCGTTAGAAAACGGTACCGGCTGGTAGCACTTTCTCGATGTCTGTTTTTCTCCATCTCCATTTGCATAATGAGAAGGTCGCAGATAGGTATTTTTACAGGGCATTCAGTGCTGCACGACCCACATAATGAGGTGCTTTCAAAGATAGTCCCAGATTTTCTATGTGTTTCGTCGCAGTTGTTTTTTACGAGTTGAATTGGAGATTGCTCATTGTTGATTCGATATACGGGACACACTTGTGCACATTTTCCACAGTTAATGCAATACAGCGCCTCTCTTAATATAGGGTCCTCTAGTATGGAAGAGATGCCGTTATCGTAAAGAATGAGTGAGATATTCGCCTTTTCCTCTTCTGGTTTCTGCTCCCCGAATGCGTATGGGGAATGGGGTTTAATTACATCGAATGGCGCCGTAAGGAATTTGTAATCAGTAGGTGTAGCTTTTCCGTAGTATTTCAAGTAATTGAGAATGTCGAGATCTTTAGCCTTTACAATGAGGTCGGAGATATTTAGAATAACAATAATATTGGAAAAATGGTTGAATAGATTCTGCGATTTTTTATCAATAAAAACGAGCGCCCCTTTATCTACAATGGCATAGTCGGCCTGAACCATTAAAACGTTAGCATTAGGGTTGTTGAGTTTAACCACTTTAAGTTTTCGCTCGTCGCCAATAAGTTGGGTTGATACACATTCGGCATCAATACAGATACGGTGTGTTTCGTTAGAGGGTAGTATTGTTTTTAATTGTTCTAGGAGGTCGGTTTCGTTCATTACCCAATACGATGGAATGCCTTTGTTTTGGAGGTTTGATTCCAAAGCAAGGAGGTGGTTTTCCATCGATTCGATGTAATTAGCGCGAATATGATTCCCTTTTAACCGCAGGTGTTGCAAATTCATCTCCATTATCCTGGTAGGTTAATTTTGTTAATTCTATTTTGATGTCTTCCCCCTTCGAACGGGGTGGTAAAGAAGGTTTCCGCTATTTCTAAGGCGAGTGCCTGCGAGATGGCACGGGCAGGGAGCACTAGCACATTGGCGTTGTTGTGAAGACGTGCCATTTTGGCAATTTCTACCGACCAACAGATGGCCGCCCTAACGTTAGGATGCTTGTTGGCAGTGATAGAAATGCCGTTGCCAGTACCGCAAATAAGGACCCCTTGTTGCGTAATATTTCCCTCTATTTCTGCAGCTAAAGGGTGGGCAAAATCAGGATAATCAACACTCTCTAGCGAGTGTGTGCCAAAGTCGTGCCAACTTTCTGCTAAAGTAAACTCCCTTTTTAATAATTCTTTCAATTCGTAACCTGCATGGTCTGAGGCAATTAGTAGTTTCATTTCTCGCAATTTTATTCCCGCGAAAATATATTTTTTTTATATAAAATACCATAAAAAAATAAATCTTTTTTAAAAAATAATATTTATATATATCCAATAAAAGTAGTATCTTTGCGTTTTGCAAGAAATGTACAAATATGAAAAAGAAAATTTTGTATATAGCACCTGCTATATTCCCGTATTTACCGGATGACTATATCTCTAATCTTTGTCGTTTTTTACCTCAACATATTCAAGAGATGGAAAACGAAATTAGAACATTCATGCCTCGATTTGGATGTGTAAACGAACGTAAAAATTTGCTGCATGAGGTAATTCGTCTTTCAGGACAAAATATTATTATCGAAGAAACCGATCACCCATTAATTATAAAAGTAGCTTCGCTTCAAGCGGTACGCATGCAGATATATTTTATTGATAGTGAGGATTTCTTTAAAAGAAAGCAAATATTCCACGATGAAGCAGGTAATTTCTTCCCCGATAACGATTCTAGAATCTTGTTCTTTGCAAAAGGGGTTATAGAAACAGTGAAGAAATTAGGATGGTCGCCAGATATCGTCCATTGTCATGGATGGATCTCCTCGCTAGTCCCAGTGCTCCTAAAAACCTGTTTCGCAGATCACCCAGTTTTCCAAGATTCACTCATTGTAACTTCGCTCTATAATGACGATTTTCCAGATAATTTCGACGAAAATTTTGTAAATAAACTACAAGTAACTGGTATAGACGAGGCGCACCTCGCACATTTACAAAATCCTAATTACGATACGCTTGTAAAAACCGCAATCGACTTCTCTGATGGAGTTGTAGCAGGGCATCCCGATGTGAGACCTTCGGCTATTGCGTATGCTAATGAATTAAATAGAAAAGTATTACATCACCCTTCAACCGAAAATTATGTAGATGCTTACGATGAGTTTTACGAACAAATTCTAGTCTCTCGCACCAACTAACCCCACTCATTCATGAAAAAAACAACCCTATTTACTGCACTTTCTCTGTTATTCTTTGCGCTTGTTATAGTCTCTTGTGAAAAAGAAACCTCTTCCATAGGTTTAGATTTACAAGATGGCTCTACGTTGTTGAGTAGCCAGAAAACAGATACCGTTTCTATTGTAGCAATCACTACCATTCAAGATTCCGTGGCAACTAATGCTATCCCCACCAATGTGTTCGGATACCTAAATGATCCTTATTTTGGGAAAACTTTAGCCACTGCCTATACACAGTATGCACTGAAAATTAACAATGTTAACTTTGGAACCGACCCCGTGATAGACTCTGTAATATTAACTATAAGATTATTAGATACATACGGAGATTCTTTAACAGCTTTACCGTTAGAAATTTACGAATTAGATGAGCCTATTGAAGAAGATGTTACTTATTACGAAAATGTTGATTTTAGATTGAAATCGGATAATTTATTGGCCGATCCAACCCAAACATTTTTGATAAGACCCAATACCACCGTGGTGTTAGATAGTGGTGCAGTAGATCCACATGTTAGAATACCACTTTCTAAGGAGTTTGGAGAGCGATTTATTGCTAACGTAGATAAACTTACCGATAATGCTACTTTTAAAGAATATTTTAAAGGGCTTGCTATTCGCTGCAGAGGCGGAGCAGGAACAGGAGTATTGGTGTCGTGTAATTTTGTAACCTCTGTTTCTGGTATTACCATCTATTATCATAACGAGGCAGGAAATG
>CAYJOY010000123.1:0-2035 GCA_964371885.1 uncultured Lentimicrobiaceae bacterium
CAATAACATCGTTGGAGGTGTTCATAAAGGCCACCATCCCCTTTATTAAATCGTCGCAATAACAAAAGCTACGCGTTTGGGTACCGTCGCCATATATTGTAATATTGTTATTTAAAAGTGCTTGCACTATGAAGTTCGAAACAACTCTTCCATCATTAGGGTGCATTCTTGGCCCATAAGTATTGAAGATTCTGAGTACTTTTATTTTAACATTATTTTGGCGATGATAATCGAAGCAGAGTGTCTCGGCGCAACGTTTTCCCTCATCGTAACAAGATCGAACACCTATTGGGTTTACATTTCCCCAGTAACCTTCTGGTTGTGGATGTACAGTAGGGTCGCCGTATACCTCGCTGGTAGAGGCCTGTAATATTTTAATATTCAACCGCTTTGCTAATCCCAACATATTAATAGTGCCCATTACCGAGGTTTTTACCGTTTTTATCGGATTTTGCTGGTAGTGAATAGGCGATGCTGGGCAAGCCAAATTGTATATCTCATCTACCTCCACAAAGTAGGGATGCGTTACATCATGACGCACTATCTCGAAATAGGGATTGCTCAATAAATGAGCAATATTAGACTTACTTCCAGTAAAATAATTGTCTAACGAAATTACTTCATGCCCCAGATTGAGTAAGTGTTCACACAGGTGCGACCCTAAAAAACCCGCACCACCAGTAACCAATATCTTTTTTCTTTGTTCTTTTAAATTCATTTTTGGTTTTCAGAGATTAATTTTCCATTAAGTAAGCTTTAATAAAGCCATCCAGATCTCCATCCATTACAGCATTTACATTTGATGTTTCGAATTGCGTTCTTAAATCTTTCACCATTTTATACGGGTGCATTACATAACTTCTTATTTGTGAGCCCCATTCAATTCTCTTCTTACTTTTTTCTATTTCTGAAATTTTATCTTTCTTTTTCTCTAATTCTCTTTGATAGAGTTGCGATTTTAGCATTTGCATTGCTTTTTCTCTATTTTGGAGTTGCGATCTTGTTTCTTGACACTCTACTATTATTCCCGACGGGGCATGGTGCAATCTCACTGCTGTTTCCACTTTATTTACATTTTGGCCACCTGGCCCGCTCGAACGGTAGGTGTCCCACGAAATGTCGGCAGGATTTATTTCTATCTTAATATCATCATTTATAATAGGATAAGCATATACAGATGCAAACGATGTATGGCGACGGTTTGCCGAATCGAATGGGGAGAGGCGCACAAGGCGGTGAACTCCATTTTCGCTTTTAAGATAGCCATAGCCAAAAGGGCCATCTAGCTCAAGCGTTGCTGATTTTATACCCGCAACATCGCCATCTTGTTGATCTAATACTTTAATAGAATAGTTGTTACGTTCTGCCCAACGGATATACATTCTGAACAACATCTCTGCCCAGTCGCAACTTTCGGTGCCACCAGCTCCCGAATTAATGGTGAGAATAACCCCTAATGGATCCTCCTCCTCACTCATCATGTTCTTAAACTCTAGTTTTTCAACTTTTTGCAAGGTGAGTGCGTGGGCATTGTCGAGTTCTTGTTCTTCAACTTCGCCCTCTTCATAAAAATCAGAGAGAATAGAAAGTTCGTCATACAACTCCACGGCACCGTTATATTCGTTCACCCACGATTTGAGTAAACTATTCTCTTTCAGCAGTTTTTCAGCTGCCGAGGCATCGTCCCAGAAGCCAGGCTGCAAAGTTATTTCTTCGTTCTTGGCTATTATATTTTCTTTACCATCAATGTCAAAGACACCTCCTTAGCTCACTGAGTCTAAATTGCAACTCTTTTAGTTGTTCTTGTTGTACCATATTTTGAGTATTCTTATTTTATTTATCTTCAATTAAATATATCTCTATATTTGGATTTTTCGCTTGATATTCTCTTGCTTTTTGTGCACCCATTACCATAAAAGCTGTGGCTAAAGCATCAGCTTCGGTGCAATTATCGGTAATAACCGTTGCGCTTAACAGCGACGATTTTTCGGGTTTCCCTGTTTTGGGATTGATAGTATGGCCGTATCGTTTTCCA
>CAYJOY010000123.1:2045-3321 GCA_964371885.1 uncultured Lentimicrobiaceae bacterium
ATAATTACCAGAGGTAGCCACCGCTTTATTAGATAGTTCGAGTACATGGTCGGCAGCAAGTTCTCCCATTGCTGTTTCGGTTGGTTTTTGCACCCCAATACGCCATGGGGTATTCGCTTTTTTTACGCCACTCACTACCATTTCGCCGCCTATATCTACTATAAAATTTTCAACATTTCTAGCACGTAAAAAATCGGCAACCATCTCTACACATAGGCCTTTTGCAATAGCATTAAAATTGAGTTGAGTAGCTGGGTTTTCTTTCACAATACGATGATTTACAATCTTTATTTTATGGTATCCTACTGTGGCTAGTGCTTCTGCTATTTGCTGATCTGTTATCTCTTTCTTATTATTTTTGCCAAAACCCCACAAATTTACCAATGCCCCTACTGTGCAATCGAAAGCGCCATCGGTTTTTTGAGAAATTTGGAGTGAAAGGGTAATAATATCCTCTAACAATGGGCTCAACGAGTCGCTTTTATTATTATTGATTTGCGACAATAATGAGGATTCATCAAAGATAGAAACCTCGTTGTTTAAAACAGAGATTACCGAATCGATTTGAGCAGATGTTATAGTGTGCGCGTCGGCAATGGTAATAGAATAGTAAGTTCCTATTCCATTTCCTACTAATTTTGTTATTTGAGGTTTTTGTTCATAAGAACTTAGCCCAATTGCCACTAAAGCAATGAGCACTATACACTTAGCAAAAGTTCTCATTTTTTATTATTTTTCTACGTAACATTGATAGAGATACCCTTGGCTGTCCCAGTGTGGGTCTACAAACTCCAAGCATTTCTTTTCAGAGGTAATATTAACCTCTATTTTTGGATAGATTGGGTTGCTTGTAGCATCTTTCACATCGCAATAACATATTTTTTTACATGAAGTGAGTGAGAGTGTAAAAATGGTAATAATTCCTAAAACAACAATTTTTTTCATCCTTTATTATGGCTTTTTGCTATTAGCAATACGCTTTTAGCTGATTAATAATATTTTTTATTTTAACTAGTATTCAACACATTTAAGACCCGACATTTTCACGACACCACTATCTGTCTCAACTTCTTCTAAATCGGTATAGTCTTCACATATAGAACCATCTAATTCTAAATCAAATATGAATTTTTCAATGTCCACATCTTCTACTATTTTCGTACATTGGCATTGTTTTTGGCAAGCTACAAAAGAGAGCATTGCAAGAAAAAGGGTAAGTATAGCTAATATTTTTTTCATATTCATATATTTAATTTTTCAATGCATCTTGATACAA
>CAYJOY010000123.1:3331-6532 GCA_964371885.1 uncultured Lentimicrobiaceae bacterium
CATTCTTTTATTTCCCGTCGATTCATAATGCTCTATATATTTGTTCATTACTTTTCTATAAGCAGCTCTACTATCCATACCATACGCAGAATATACATTCATTAATTGCTGAAAACCTTGTTCATCTAGCTGGTCGGCTTCTAACATTCTCAACATAATTTTTTCCGCATTTTTAAGATCATTGGCTTGCGCATATATGTTAAATAAAAGATTCTAAGCACCTAGAAATTTAAAATTATCCTCTAATATTTCGTAACATACTTCTTTAGATTTTGCGATATCTTTTAAAGATAAGTAGTAATAGGCAAGGAAATAGTTTGCAGATTCGTAGTATGGAACGTAGTCTAATAATATATCAACATAAAATTTAACAGAGTCTAATTTGTGAGTATAGTAATACGATTCAATCATTACGAGTAAATTGGAGACATTGTAAGGGTCGACCTGGAATGCTTTCTGTGCGTGTGTAATAGCTTCAGTATATTGTTTATTTTGCTTCAATTTATAGGCCATAAAATCATCCTTTTCTTCTCTTTTCAACACTAGGGCAACAGGGGTATCGTCTACCTTAACAGTATGCACTGCATTTTTGGGAGGGAAGTTTTCGTTATTGATTTCCTCTGGCATCATTCCCGAAATAGTATAAATGGCATAGTCCCAGTCTGTGTTTCCCCTTTCATACCAACGGTTAAAAATCACAGAAAAATTGGCAGTATCTTTTCTAAAGAAATAGTTTACAGAGAACGGGTGCCAAGCAGCTACTATCACTTTCTCTCCTTCAATGGGAGCTACATTTTCAAGAATCCATTCAGAGGCAGCTCGAGTGGAATGGTAATAATAATCTAATTCATAGTTTCCGTATGCATTATCAATACCTCCCGATAGTTCATTAAAATAAATATATTCGTGTGGATGATTTTTAACGATGTGTTTTACAGCGTGAAACGACAAAATAAAAATTGCCAACAGCGACACACCTACTATTATAATATTCTTTTTCTTATTTACTTTCATTTTTTTAAATCAAACGGCAAATTTACAATTTTTTTTAACGCGACTGTGCATAAAATGTCAGTTTCCAATGATCATCATTTTCATCTGTATACTCGTAACGTAGTTCTTCGTACGATAGCTTAGTTATATTGGCTAGATATTGATAGGTTTGGTTTTTTATAACATAGAACACCTCAAGATCTTTAGAATTATTCATAAAAAACCATTCACCATAATCAGATCGCCTCGATTCTTCATCAATAATGGCATATACGACAAGGTCGCCGTTATAATCTATATTGAAAATATTTCCTGGTTGATTTCCGTGACGCGAAGTTGAATCAATAAGGGCACCATTAAGCTCTACCCCTTGTAATTTCCATAACCCTACTATGCGAGTTTCAGGACTTCTGAAGCTAACTCCTGGCCCCTCTTCGTAACGACATGAGCAAAAAAAGGATACTAGTACGAGTAGTATCAGAGGAAAGAGATGTACTTTTGTTGTTAACTTATTCATTTTAAAACAGGCTTAAAATTGCTATTATTAAACAATTAGTGATTTTAAGGTTGACAAAATAGTAAAAAAAAAACACTTATTATTATTTTATTTTTATGCGGCAAATATACAAATTTATATGGTTATTATTTATTAAAAAAAAGGTATTTTTGCACCGCGTTTTGAACAAAATAAAAACAAAAAAATATTATGATTAAAAAAACACTTTATTTAATTTCATTGACCTTATTCACAATGACAATGACTGCACAGAACAACATTTACACGCCCGAACTTTTGTGGAAGTTGGGGCGCGTTAGCGAGGCAACCCTATCGCCCGACGGCGAACAAATTCTCTTTGGTATTACCTACTACAATGTAGACAACAACAAAGGGAGCCGCGATTTATACAAAATGAGTGCTAACGGTGGCGAGATGAAAAAGTTAACCAACACCCCTACTAGCGAATACAACGCTATTTGGAGTCCCGATGGCACTAAAATTGCCTACCTTGCTACCACCGAAAATGGGATGCAAATGTTTGAAATGAACCCAGATGGCACTAATCCTCAACAAATTTCGAACATTGATGGTGGAATTGAAGGGTTTAAATACGCCCCTACCATGAATAGAATTTTATTTACTAAGAGCGTTAAGTTAGATAAAGATGTTAACGATAAGCACGCAGATTTACCTAAAGCAGAGGCATTAATTACTGAAGATTTAATGTACCGCCACTGGGACCATTGGAAAACCAATAGCTATAGCCACGTATTTGTTGCCGACTATCCTGCTATGAAAGAGGTGGTTGACATTATGGAAGGGGAGCGTTTTGCTTGTCCTATTCCTAATTATGGTGGCATTGAAGAGGTTACCTTTAGCCCAGATGGTAACACTATTGCTTACACTAGCAAGAAAAAAGTGGGACAAGATTTTGCAGTGAGCACCAACGCCGATATTTACCTTTACGACATTGCGACTAAGAGTACTAAAAACATCTCGGCGCCCAACGCTGGTTACGATATCAACCCTGTATATTCTCCTGATGGTGAATTTATTGTTTGGTCGAGCATGAAAGAGGATGGCTTCGAGTCGGATAAGAAACGGATTGCTATGTATGAAGTAAAAACGGGAACAGTAGCCTTACTTTCTGAGGAGTTTCCTGAAAGTGCTGCTAGCTTTACTTTTAGCAATGATGGCAAAACCCTTTACTTTACAAGCTGTACTAAAGCTACTTACCAAATATTTTCTTTAGACATTAAAAAAGGAGATTTTAAACAAATTACTAAAGGGCAACATAACTACACTGCCTATTCGATGGTAAACGAAACGTTAATTGGCTGTAAAGAATCGATGGCCATGCCTAGCGATATTTATCGTATTGACCTTAAAACTGGTGAGGAAAAGCAACTTTCGTATATTAATGCTGAGACGCTAAAAGGGGTTGCCTCTATTAAGGCTGAGGAACGTTGGGTTACTACTACCGACGGCAAACAGATGTTAGTATGGGTAGTATTACCTCCAAACTTCGACGCAAGCAAGAAGTATCCTGCTATCTTATACTGCCAAGGGGGACCACAATCGGCAGTAAGCCAGTTTTTCTCTTACCGTTGGAACTTCCAGATGATGGCTTCGCGCGGATATATTGTTGTTGCTCCTAACCGTAGAGGCTTACCCTCGTTTGGTAAAGAGTGGAACGATGCCATTAGCTT
>CAYJOY010000124.1:0-1243 GCA_964371885.1 uncultured Lentimicrobiaceae bacterium
TGGCGATTTTCCTACAATGACATCTTCACAAATAGCGTTCGATGGTACCCATATTATTTGGGCAGCTACAGGGCGTACCCGCATTCGTCTTACCGATGGAGAGGGTGGGGACTCTCTCCTCCCGGTACACCCGTTTAATGTCGTAGGTGCTTTTGGTCATCCCAGCAACAATCTTACGACACGAGATATTATTTTAAAAGTAGATTTAGAGGGGAACATTGTGTGGCAAAATTCTATAAGCGAGATATACCCAGTGCCTGTTAGCGATACCATTTACAATGGAAGTATAGATGTTTATTATATATTTCTTGATGAAGATAAAAACATACATATCGCTTATCGGCTACAACATACAAGCAACCGCCCTTCCACTCTTCCATATCACCCAAATACGGAGTTGTTTATTGTAAAGCTCACCCCATCTGGCGAACATATAGAAACACTTCCTTATGAATTGGAATTTGGGATAGTAAATGCTTTTCACAATAACAGTTATTATTTTATCTATCCATATAATATAGAGCAGTATACTATTGGCGGTCGTTACGTTTGGGAGTTGTGCGATACCACAGGTTTTAATCCAAAACGCTTGAATCAAGGCACCGACCTTATCGCCAAATTCTCTGCCAATGCAGAGCTTGAATGGATAAAGTTAATTGATACTGCGCAACGCTATAACGCAATAAATAGTTTGCACGGAGAGCACTTTTACCTGAGGCATGCATTTCTTGAGCATATTCTTAAATTAGATTCAGAAGGGAATATTGTAGATTCCATCCCTACCCACATACCAAAATTCGGCTTTACCGATTCAGAAGGTGTTTTTTATCAGAATAAAGGCTTTCGTGCATCAGACATGGATTTTTTAAATGAAGAAACGGTAGTGTTTGGAGGGGGAAATGGTAGGGATACCCTATCTTTAAGCAATCACTTTTCCATACCAGATGCTTTTGGCCCTGCCATTGCGCTATTTCATAT
Source organism: uncultured Lentimicrobiaceae bacterium (assembly GCA_964371885.1). Classification (GTDB taxonomy): domain Bacteria; phylum Bacteroidota; class Bacteroidia; order Bacteroidales; family WCHB1-69; genus CAYJOY01. The sequence goes on from CAYJOY010000124.1 coordinate 979, forward strand.
CCCTACCGAAACTTTTTTGGCTGGCTATTGTGGCCAAACTTACAAGCATACTTATGAATACGCTGCGGGGGCAATCAATTATGTAAGCGTTGATCCAGTACAAAATAACATATATGCTGCTGGTATTTTTACTTCTTATTCACAAACCTTTGGCGAACACACCATTTATAACTACGACCCATCAACTATCCATCAACCTGAGACTAGCGACGTTTTTGTTACCAAGCTAGGGTGGTCGGAAGGGGAGGTAGGCACTTGGCCAGAT
>CAYJOY010000124.1:1253-4958 GCA_964371885.1 uncultured Lentimicrobiaceae bacterium
AATGCCATCCCGCTCACCTTAACCCTCTATCCTAACCCCGCCCAAAGCAGCTTTAACCTAGTTTCAGAAAACAACCCTATCCGCAAAATAGAGGTGTACAACCTCACAGGGCAACGGGTAATCGATCTCCCCGGCTTTGGCTTCACCCAAGCCGCCGTCAACATAGCACACCTTCCCACCGGACTATACATCGTAAAAGTAGAAACCCAAAAAGGGGTAGTGGAAGAGAAACTGGTGCTGACACGGGAGTAGTTGAAAGTTGAAAGTGCGCTTCGCGTCGACAACCTCATTGCGGACAATCCTACAACGACGTCGTTGCGGCCGCCGCGCCGCAATCTCCTGAAAGAGAGGAAACGCCGTAGCTTAAAGAGATTGCGCGTCAAGCGCGCAATGACGTCTTCAAAAGTATTAATAAAATGAAAAAAATGAAAAGAACAATAAAAACCATAACTCACCTGCTATTATTTGCCATGCTATTAAATTGTGTTACTACCGCATTAGCGCAGAACCCTGCTAAAATTGTTGGCGACACTGTCATTTGTCTTGGCTCACCCTTGATATACAAGGTTGATATAGCCATGCCCGAAACAATATACGAATGGGAAGTAAAAAAGGGGATGGGGATATTATCAAATCCAACGGGTCACTATGTAACGGTGATGTGGCTCAGCGAGGGAACCTTATACCTGTACAGAACCTCGGTGGCAGTACCGCATACTAAAGTGCTAATAGATAGTTTATCTGTAACCCAATTTAATCATGATTATGTAGAAATTACCCCTATATCTGCAGAACCCTACTACGCCAACTGTACGCACGGTTACCAAGTTACCTATCTTGGGGTTCCTCTTACCGATGCGCACAGCTACGAATGGAGCATCACCCCTGAAGAGGTGGCCAGTGTGGTGGAAAATTCTTATGACTACAACCCTGTTGTACTCAATAAACATACTACCTCACCTATCATGGCTCAAATTAATCTGCGCTATGACCGCTGTGGTCTTCGCACTAAAGGGAAACGGTTTGTGATAACCCCAGAACCCAACCTTAATGATACCCATGCGCAACATCTTTCTTGTCGTGACTACCCACACAAGCAGATAGACACCCTATTGAATGCAACTATTTCAAACCAAAAAAGGAAAAAACGGTCGCCTATAAGCCCTGCAGTTGCGGTGCAATTCGATTGTGTAGATAATAAACATCGCACTATTTTAGAAAATGTATCAAAGGTACACCCCAGCGTCGCCTCTTATCAATATGAATTTATTGTCAATGATACCGTATATACCAGCGAACAATACGCTCACTATTTGCCAGAGGGCGCTACCCATACCGTGCGCTTACGAACAATCTACAAAGGGATGGAGTATTTTTCAGAGCCTGTTACTTTCACGGTACCCTCACTAACGGCTGAGTTTACAGTAGCCCCCAATCCTATCTGTGAGGGGATCCCCGTTACCTTTACCCCGCATCAAACAGATCATATTTTAGACCAAACTTGGCAGTTTGGAGAAAATAATCCTCTGAAAACATACATTGGAAAACACAACTTTACCATTCCGCGCTATACTCTCAAAGAGATTCCCATTCTTAATTTCAGTGCCTCCTTAACCATTGAAGATGATTACGGCTGTATCCAAACCGTTACTAAGGCTATTGATGTGTGGAGAAATAGCATAGAAGGGGAGGTACTACCTCATCATGTACTTGCAACCGAAGGGGAAGGATTAGAGTTATCGGCTGAATCTTATCCAACAGTAGATAATGTTCCCCCTATCACCTACACCTGGCGTGATAGTTTGGGTGAGAACCAACTCGCCTACCCCACCGTTTCGGGTAGCTATTCGGTGGAGCTTACTAATGGTTTAGGGTGCTTTGCTGTCTATTTGGCTAATCAAACTACAATTATTCCTGTCCCTAAGCCTATCATCATAGGAGCACAAGAGATACACGTGGGGGAGACTCTTCAGCTTTCGGGTTACTACGGAAAAGGGTATCAGTATGAATGGTCGCGTATGGAGAAACCTAATGAGGTCCTTCACAAAGGAGCTGTATACACTGAAATAGTAACCGAGCCAGGCACTTACACCTATCAACTCACCGTAAGCTACGATAAAGCTCGGGTTAGTGGGAAAGCTACTGTAACGGTTACGGTGCTGCCAGCGCGGTAATTACGCCTTTAATCACGTTTGTTGTATTGTCAAAAATCCTATTTTTTCGCTTAAAAAATTATTCCCAAAAGTAAAATCGTTAAAAGGTGAATCCTATTTTAAACATACTGTTCACGCGGTAGCTTTTTCCGTGTACATTTCCAGGTTGTAGGTCCAGAAATCCCCCTTTTACCTCTACTCCCAAAATAAGGCGTCCTGTCTTTATACTCGCCATTCCCATTAGCCCCACGTCGTGTTGGTTGAGGATGTTTTTCTGAGCCACATCGCCAATTTTCAACTTGTTGGCAAAACACCAATCGTAGTAAGGGCCTATCCCGAGCGAAAACTCGACAATGGACACCGCATCAACAGCTAAGAGTAGCGGCACAGAGAGAATGTTTTCGCGAGTGGCCCCTTCATAACGGTTGCCACCAGAGTAGTAGTAGTTAATACCACTCCTAAGAGAGAGATAATCGGAGAGTCGCGCTTTTACCAAAATACCTACCCCTACCGACAAAGCCGTTTTGCCGTGCATGGTTCCTTTGCTATACCTGTATTGGTTTGAGCCCATTCCAAAATTAATACCCCAATAGCTCCTGTTGCCAGTTTTGTGCCCTTGCGCTATCTTTCCAGAGGCACTTAGCGTAGCACTGTTCGCCATGTTATCGGTAACACTATATAAATAGTCGGCAACCGATTTTATGCCTACAAGATCTATCAGATCCGCGTCGTCTTCAGGTTTGTGGTATGGCGACTTAATGCCGGTGGTAACGTGCAACGCTGGCACACGCTTTTGGGCAAACGGTATGTGGTCGGAGCCTGTAAAAAAGCTGTTATCCAACCCTTTTAGCGAAACGGGACCTCCCTTTAGTACTATGTTTTCAAAATAACTCTCTCCGTTCTCTAACATGGCAATCCCTGTAATTTTTAGCTCTTGAGAAGCTTTTAACCAACCTACCATGTCTAAACTCATCATCATTTTAAAATGTTGCGTCTCTATTTTTTTGTGGTTAAACGTAAACCCCTCGTTCGCCATTTCGGTAGAGCCATTAAGCCCATTTTCTTCCGCATCGAAGAAAGCAAAAACGATACTCCGTTTCCAAGAGGTATTGTTCTCTTTCATCATTCTCATTATTTCCAACAAACAAGCCACCCCCGAGGCGTTATCGTCGGCACCATTATACACAATAGTATCGCCTGCAACTACCTTGTAGCCTAAATGGTCGTAATGCGCCCCCAGTACAATATACTCATCTTTTAAAACAGGGTCGTTCCCCTCAATTACCGCGTATATATTCCTATACTCTTCTCCGCCGCCGCACTTCTCAAAACAACCCGATGCTATTGCAATCCCCAGCTCGTTTATGCGGTTAATAATGTAATTTTCAGATTTTCTTAATTCGATAGAGCCCGCCTCTCTTCCTAACATGGAGTCGGCAGCTAAGGTGAAAATGTCTTGCTTAATTTTAGATACTAAATTTTGTGAATAGATGCTCGAAGGAGAATTTATAATAAGGAAAATGGAGATGAAGAGGAGGGCTGCTTTTTTCAT
>CAYJOY010000124.1:4968-6492 GCA_964371885.1 uncultured Lentimicrobiaceae bacterium
TTTACTAGTGCAAAAATAAGATAATTTTAATTGATATTTGTAATATCTTAAGATAAATAGTCAAAGAAAAAACAGTACATTTGCCGTTTGAAAGAAAAATGGATGTTGCTTTATAAGTGGCTGAATTTTAGTAAAATAATTATTGTTGCTGTATGGAAAGCCTCACTTCTATATTTATTAGGTCTATATTTGTCGATAACCTTGTATTTGCTTATTTTTTAGGTCTTTGTTCCTATTTAGCTGTATCAAAAACGGTAAAAACGTCATTAGGATTAGGGTTAGCCGTATGTTTTGTACTTATAGTTACGGTTCCATTGAATTACGTAGTAGATAAGTTCTTACTGCAAGAAGGCGCTCTGGTTTGGCTCTCGCCCCAACTCTCAATGTTAGATTTATCGTTTCTTTCGCTCATTATTTTTATTACTATTATTGCAGCTGTTGTTCAGTTAATAGAGATGGTGATAGAGCGTTTTTCTCCAGCCCTATACAATGCTTTGGGCATTTTTCTTCCCTTAATTGCTGTAAACTGTGCTATATTAGGAGGTTCGCTATTTATGCAAGAAAAGAATTTTGCCACTGTTGGGCATAGTTTTGCCTACGCAGCAGGTTCGGGCATAGGGTGGCTGCTCGCTATTGTATGTTTTGCAGCAATACGCGAACGACTAAAGTATTCAGCAGTGCCAGAGCCTTTTAAAGAAGCTGGAATTGCATATATAATAACCGGACTTATGGGGTTTGGCTTTATGTCGTTTTTGGGAGTTTAATAAATAGCATCTGTTCCAATATCTTAACCATAATTTAAATAACCACTCAATTTATTTGTTTTTTTTACGTTACAAAAAATCATTATTATTTAGTAAGAATATGTTGAAAAAAATACGTTCCTTAGTTTTAGTTGTTTTCTTAATAACTACCATTACCGCTGCACAGGCGCAATATAATAAAGATCAGTTAGAGTGGCGTGATTCATCTACCAATATGGTGCTCACCAATGTAAATGTAGGCTTTTTTATGCCCTATAATACAGGCTATTTTGGCGAGTTGTTCCAACACTATTTCAATGCTGGTACTAATATATTTTATAAAACCGCCTCTAATTGGACATTCGATGCCGCTTTTAACTTTTCGTTCGATGGGCGAATACGTTCTACAATAGAAGCTTCTGAAATATTAGGTGATTTAGTTTCTGATAATGGATTTATAATAGATAATACTGGTAACAAGGCTACAATATCGTTAAAAGGGAATGGCTGGTACTATGGTGTTGGAATTGGTAAGATTATCCCTGTTAGTCAACAGTGGAGAAATTCAGGAATATGGATCCGTACTAGTTTCGGTTACCAAGGGCACAAAATACAGATAGGTCCTACCGACCAGTCGGTGGCCATGTTTCAAGACGATTATAAGAAAGGTTACGACCAACGCGCTTCAGGCTTTGCAATGAGCCAATTTATAGGTTACTTCTTTATGCGTAAAAAGCGCTCCGCGAGTTTCTATGCTGGGGTAGAGTTTTGGGAAATGTGG
>CAYJOY010000125.1:0-6452 GCA_964371885.1 uncultured Lentimicrobiaceae bacterium
TTGGCACCCACTTGCACTATGGGCCCGAGTGCACTTCGCATGGTAAGCCCCTGATATGCTGTGGCATGTTGTACGGCGTGCCCACATTCGTGCGCTGCCACCGCTGCCGCAGCTACGCTGTTGCTATTAAAAACACCCTCGCTTAAGTTAACGGTTTTTGTGGCGGGATTGTAATGATCGCTCAAAAATCCTGGTGTGGAGGTTACCTTCACATCATAAATACCATTATCGCGAAGCATTTTTTCTGCTATCTCTCTCCCTGTTAACCCCGAACGGAGTGGCTGTTTTGAATACTTGTTAAATTTTGATTTTAAAGTTCTACTTACAATGAGGCTTAAAATCATAAAAACCCCGAAAATTACTAAATATGACATTTTTTAAAGCTATTGTTTTTTTGCGCCGCAAAGATATTATTTTTTTTTAATTCTTACCCAACCGCGCGTGTTATTACCCTATGTTATTTAATGTTTTGCATCTCCTCTCGAAAAACTAATTTTATAATTAAATTTTTCGAGATATTGTTGTAACGCTGCCACCCCCTCTATTGCCTCTTGCCCTGTAGCTGCTTTGTTGTTATATAGCATATATTTCGCTCTCACCTTCATTGGGGATATATTGGGCATTACCACGTTAGCGCCTGCCAATATTGCTTTTTCGCGACCGTTCTGGTCGAGGGTTGCCAATGCGGTGGTGGCTGGTAGCAACACTTTAGGAAGGAGTAACCGTGTGAGTGCCAATATAAAAATGGTTAATTCTAGTTTTCCCGCACATTCATCTTTAAAAGGGGTTTGCTCGTGAGGGAGAAAGGGGCCTATACCCACCATTTGGGGCTGCAACTCTGTGAGAAAGCGCATATCTTCGGCTAATGTATGGATGGTTTGGTAAGGCGAGCCCACCATAAAACCACTTCCTACTTGGTAGCCTATTTCTTTCAATGCGAGCAGTGCCTCTTTCCGGGTTGCCAACGTCATCCTTTTTGGGTGTAGCTTTTCATAGTGCTCGGCATTGGCCGTCTCGTGGCGCAACAAATAGCGGTTAGCGCCCGCATCGTATAGCGCTTTATAGTGGTTGTACGACATTTCCCCTAGCGAAAGTGTGATGGCATGCGCTGGATATTTTGCACGAATAGCCTTTACCAACGCCACTAGTTCCTCTATCGAGAAGTGGGGGTCTTCGCCTCCCTGCAGCACAAACGTTTTAAAGCCGATGGCATCCCCTTGCTCGCAGCACCACAACACCTCATCGGTGGTTAAGCGGTAACGCGCTGCCTGTGTGTTGCCCGCACGAATACCACAATAGTAGCAATTATTTTTACAAAAGTTTGTCATTTCTATGAGCCCGCGCACAAACACTTGATTGCCGTAATAGGCTTGTGCCGTGGCACGCGCTTGCTCAATGGCGTATTGCTGCACCTCGCTGTCGGAAGTGGCTATTAAACGCTCCCACTCCGTTTGCGAGAGACTACGTTGAGCTATCAGCTTATTAACAAGCTGTTTCATCAATGCAATTTTTTAATTTCAAAATGGTATCCTTCGGATCTAACGAGCCAAAAACGGCACTTCCCGCCACTAAAATATCGGCACCAGCCTCCACTAACAATGCAGCATTGTCTACATCTACCCCACCATCAATCTCGATTAATGCATTCGACTGGCGACGGAGAATCATCTCTTTTAATGCCATTACCCGAGAATAGGTTCTCTCAATAAATTTTTGTCCTCCAAAACCAGGATTTACCGACATGATTACCACAAAGTCGAGCTCCTCTATCATATCCTCAAGCGAATTAATAGGTGTATGTGGATTAAGGGCAACCCCCGCCAACATATCGTGGCTTTTTATTTGTTGAATAGTACGATGTAAATGGGTAGAGGCTTCCCAATGCACCGAAAGACAATCGGCACCCGCCTCTTTAAAATGGCTGATATAACGCTCTGGCTGCTCAATCATTAAATGAACATCTAACGGCTTTTCTGAAAGCTGACGAATGGCTTTTATAACTGGAAAACCGAAAGTAATATTGGGAACAAATTTACCATCCATTATATCTAAATGCAACCAATCGCACTCCGATTGATTAAGCATGTTAATATCTTTCTCTAAATTGCCAAAATTGGCAGATAATAATGAAGGGGAAACTATGGTTTGCATAACATAAAATTTAATAAAAATGGAAACGGGAACTTCCTTTTTTTATTACTTTATGACACTTCTAAAAATTGCTTTACCTAAATTTGAGATGAGATATTGAGTAGATTCTCCCCATTTTTTTGAAGAGCATAGCCTGCTATATGATGATAAAAATGGGGAAAAGATGCCAATTATATCGCTCAAAAATGGGTAACACAGATATTTTATCTCTTCAAAACGAATTGATAATAAAATAATGTTATTTTCGCAAAAATAAATTCAATAATCAAAACCTAGAAGAAGATGAAAAAAATAGCCTTCATTCTATTTTTACAGTGTTTATTATCAACTATTTTCGCACAGAACAACATTCTCAAAGAGACGCATTTATATTCTATAAAAGGGGTAGACACACTCTATTTAGACAGATATTATACACAGGAAATAGTTCTCGACACCACTCCCAAGCCCACAATTGTATTTATGTTTGGTGGTGGTTTCTATAAGGGAGCGCGCGACAATAAGGTCTTTATCCCTTTCTTTGAAGATTTTGCACAACGTGGCTATCAAATTTTCTCCATCGATTACCGATTAGGGTTGCAAAAAGTAGATCCCCGTCAAGTTAGCTCCATATTGCAATTCGCTACCATTTTCGAAAACACTGTAAATCTTGCGGTTGAAGACCTTTACGATGCCACTACTTTTATTGTGAACAACCGCGAAAAGTGGAATATTAACCCTGAAGCTATAGTTACCTTTGGGTCGAGTGCGGGGGCTATTTCCGCCATACAAGCAGAGTATTACCGCACAAAGCAGCACCCTTTGGCTAAAAAGCTACCCAGCAACTTTAAGTACGCCGGAGTAATGGGAATGGCGGGGGCTATATTTGGGGTTGACGAAAAAGTGGAACTAGAAAAAGAGATGGCACCCATTTTGCTTTTTCATGGCACCGCCGACGTAAACGTTCCATACGGCATGGTTAGATTTTTTAGAAACGGGTTCTATGGATCCGAATTTATTGCCAAACAATCAGAAAAACTTAACAACTCCTACTATTTTTGTTCGTTCAGATACCACGACCACTACGTTTGCTATAGCCCGTTACACGAAAACAGAGACGATATACAATATTTCCTCACCCATTTTGTAGAAAAAAGTAAAAAGATGAAAATTTCAAAAAAAATAGAAGATGCTGCCAAACCTAAAATCAAAGAACAGTTTGGGGCAATAGACTATATTAGAGCCAATTTTATGTACGACGATAACAACGAACAGTAGAGGAGAATTCCAAATCCATTCTATAACAACAACTTATGCTCTATTGTTTGCAAATTAAAAAAGGAAGAAAATATTAAAGAAGATTTAATAAAAAGAAAATTATGAGTTTAGCAGGAAACATTATTTGGTTAATATGCGGGGGCTTTATGATTGCGCTCGAATATTTGGCAGCAAGTATTATATTAATGGTTACCATTATTGGTTTCCCCTTTGGCTGGCAAACCCTAAAACTGGCCAATTTAGCCTTTTGGCCCTTTGGAAGGGAGGCTGTAGCGGGTCAGCGCTCCTCGGGATGTCTATATGTTATTGTAAATATTATCTGGTTTTTTGTGGCAGGAATTTGGATCTCATTATCCCATATTGGATGGGGAATACTCCTGTGTATCACCATAGTGGGAATCCCTTTTGGGGTGCAACACTTTAAACTAGTAGGGGTAGCACTATTCCCTTTTGGGAGAGATATTGTGGAGAAACCATAAATTTGTGTTTGTAAAAAAAATGAGAACGACAGAAATTACAAAGAAAAAACAAAAAAACATGTCTGTTTTATTTTTATCTTTATCTTATGTCATTATTTGGCATAATTAATTTGTATTTTTGCAGCTGAATTAAAACTGGAACAAAATGAAACAAAAAAGAGATCCTGAATCAAGTGAAGATGGCATTTTTCTTTCGCTTCCAACATTCGAGAAAATCCCACCAGAAGAGAAAAACCTTACTCGCATATACAAAAGTTATGCCGATTTTAACAAGCGAACCAATAAAAATGAAAATGGAGTAAGTGAAGCGTTTGCACAACAACATCCCAATTATGAAAAAGATAACGAGAACAATAGAGGGTGTTGGGATTGCCTACATTGCACGGGATGCATTGATTGTACAGGATGTAAAGAGACCGTACATAGTAGAAATTGCCGCGATTGTATCGATTGTGCTTACTGTGAGTTTTGCTACGCTTGTACAGAATGCGACGACTGCTCTAGGAGTCATAGCTGCAAACAATGCACAGTGTGCTACCAATGCACAGCATGTATCCTTTGTGAATGGTGCGAATGGTGTACCAGTTGCAAGTATAGTGAAAACTGTTTTGACTGCACGGATTGCGCTAATTGCCTAAACCTTAAAAATAAAAAAAATATAGAAAACCAAGAAGAGATTAGGCTTGAAACCGCTGGCACTGACTACAAGCACAATATATTTAATAAAGGGGACATCTAATAATTCCCCATCGATTTTAAAACAATAATTAATATGGACAAAAAATCTCTGTTTTAGAAGTTCCCTAAATTCAATAAAAATTTACAAAAATGGCAACAACAATCCTGCTTATTCTTTTGGGCCCTCTCATTTATGCAGTAGGCTATTTAATTATAACTGCTTACTCTGCGACATACGGAAGATTCTTTCCAAAATTTGAGAACCCTAACTCAAAATACGCACAAATAAAAAGAAATACCCAAATAAAAGAGCAACTTGTAAAAGAATACTATCAGAGAAGAGAACAAGAAATAGAAGTTAGGAAACAGCATAAACAACTCCGCAGTATGCAACGACTGAGCCGAAAACGTGCACGGAATATCTGTTAATTATTGACTTTGAAAAGTTTCTTCGCAACCTGTGGCAAAGTGAAAAAAGTTATACAATTATATAACTTTCAAATAAAAATATTTTACATCGTCCTATTTATCGCCATAATGACCATAAGCTGCAATTGCAACAACAACTAATTCAGACTCTTTAATCTCATATACAAGACGGTTTTTTGTATCAATACGTCGAGACCACATCTCCTTGTTACTATATCCTTTCAGTTGTTCTGGCTTTCCTTTTCCAATGCGAGGATGTACAGCTAATTCGTCAATTAATGCCACTGCTTTATCTGCCAACTTTTTATTACCAGCTTTTATGTGTCGATTAATATCGTCTAATGCCCTTAACTCAATTCTAACTTTATAAGCCATACTTATAATTGTTTCTTTACCTCATCCCAGTCTAACAATACCGCCTTACCACTATCAATATCTGCAATTCGCGAATTCAGTTCATCCATATTTTCCTTATTCTCAAACCAAATATCTTTGCTCGGACTAGGATTGAGTTGAATTTCACTACTTGGTGTCAACTCAATAATCCCTTGTTTGCTTTTTAAAGCAACCTTCTCCCTAAAAGCAAGTTCTAAATATTTACTCAAGTTGTTTCTAAACTCAGTAACCGTTACAAGTATCATGATTTATATTTTTCGTACGTTTTTATTGTAAATTTTATTAACGAAAAACGTACACTTTTATTGCAAACAAAAAAAAATCAAAAATAATTCATTTTAATATAGTTTATAAAATAAATTAGTTTATCTTTGTAGCGAGTTTAACAATTAAAACAAAAATCATTATGGAAAATCGAAAATTTACCGAACAAGAAGGTATCGATGTAATAAACAACATGATACAAGCCACAAAATTTAAAATGAGTAAAGGATTTGGCAACTACTACCTTGTTATGGGTTACGGCACGTTGGTTATTTCCTTCCTAGTTTATATCACTTTAAAGCTAAGCGACAACAATTATTGGTTTCATTTACTATGGGCACTCATTGCTATACCTATATTTATTGTTTATTTCAATTCGGTAAAAAGTGCGAAGAAAGTAAGAAGCTACATCGATAGTGCCATATTTGCAACTTGGACCATGGTAAGTGCAGCACTTCTCATAGCTATTATTTCCATTTGGTCTTATACTTCCGTTGCCTCTTTGCAAGTAATGCTGGCTTTATGTGTGATACTTACCTCGTTAGGGGGGATGATAAATGGATTGATATTAAAAGATAAATGGATACAAATACTACCAATTATTAGCATCAGCATTGGTTTTGGTATGTTAAGCGATATTATCAATGGAGATATTTCAGGAGAACTCTATTTCGATTTAGGGGCATCGTTTATATTTTCTATGATTATTCCGGGGCATATTTTAAATGCACGCGTAAGAAAAATGGTAAAACAAGGTAACATGTAGTTTATTAAATACATTAGTTTATTTACAGTGAG
>CAYJOY010000126.1:0-5456 GCA_964371885.1 uncultured Lentimicrobiaceae bacterium
GTAAAAGTACGCCCTCAGGGACAAATTGTTGTTAGTGGCGGCGTGGGTGGTGGTGCCAACTCCCTCTATTTCTCGGAGATAGACCTCAACTTAGATGGCGTTAAAGATATAGTGGCATTCGAAAAACATGGCAACAGAATACTCCCTTTTCTATATATTGGAAACAACGATGAGAACGCCTACAGATACGCGCCACAATATCAATATCTTTTTCCTGCGGCACACGATTGGATGATGCTTAAAGATTACGATGGCGACGGTAAAGAGGACATCTTCACTTATGGGTTAGCCGCTATTTCTGTTTATAAAAACATAAGTACTACCACCTTACAATTTGAATTGGTAACAGAAACCCTCCTCTCCAACTATTTTGGTTCAGATGTAAACCTCTTCTCCTCGCCCGACGATTACTTGGGCATTTACGACATTGATAATGATGGGGATTTAGACATCCTTAACTTTTGGGTGCTCGGACAAAACCTTCATCTTCAAGAAAATGAGGGAAACGGGAGCAGCGACATTCCATTTTTAGACTTTCGCGTTAGCGACGAGTGCTGGGGAAAATTCTCGGAGGCCGCCGACGGGAACGACATTTCGCTCTTAACCTATTGCGAAAGCAAAGAGAAACAGGGCGATACAAAACATGTGGAATCCTCTATTTTTCTTCACGACTGGAGCCACGATGCGTTGATAGATGTAGTAATTGGTGATGTAGATTACCCCTACCTAAACCTGCTTACCAACGGAGGCACTGAAAACGCTGCCATAATGACCAATCAAACTACCCAATTCCCCAACGCCTCCAACCCAATCCACTTCTACTCTATGCCCGCGTTCAACCTTATTGATATTAACCACGATGGGGTTGAGGAACTCGTGGCATCTCCCTCCGACCCCTCTTTTACTAAATCTATCGATAAAAACTCCGTGTGGATGTATCAATACGAAAACGGTGCATACCATTTAGAAACGACCGCTTTTCTTCAAGACCAGATGATAGATGTGGGAAGTGGGGCTACCCCCATCTTTTACGATTGGGACAACGACAACCTCCTCGATCTTTTTATTGCAAACTACGGAAGTTACGACACCACCACAGTAGAAAATGGATTAATAACTTCACACTTTTATGCTTCTATTACATACTATAAAAATGTGGGTACTGAAAACAGCCCTCAATTTGAATGGGTTACCAACGACTTTGGAGCGCTGAAACAACACGAAATAATAGCGCTTTTCCCCACTTTTGGCGATATTAATAACGACGGAAAGATAGACTTGCTCTGCGGCAATAGCAAAGGGACCTTGCTCTTTTTTGAAAACACATCAAGCAGCAACACCCCTAATTTCCTACCTCCACAAAGCAACTATTTTGGAATTGATGTGGGCGATTATAGCACCCCGCAATGGTTCGACTTAAACAACGATGGCAAAAACGACTTACTGATTGGCAACAGGTGAGGCCATATAGCAGCATACGAAAACGAGGGGGCATCGAACCTCCCATCGTTAATATGGCGCACCGACACTTTAGGAGGGGTTGATATTCGCAATTTCAATCTCTCTTACCATGGATATGCCACCCCCTGTTTCTACAGAAACGGCAATACCACTACCCTATTCTGCGGTGCCGAAGATGGATACGTGTACATTTACGACAATATCCCATCACAATTTCATGCAAACTACCATCCTAAAATAGCCATGGTAGAGACACTTGAAGAAGAGACGCAATGGGTAAAGAGTGGCGCGCGGGCGGCACCTGCCGTTGCTAACCTTACCCATCAGCAGTTTCCCGACATGGTAATTGGGAACTGGGCGGGCGGGCTCTCCTATTTTCAAGGAAGCGAACCTCAACCCGTAACTATTAAAGAGGTGAACTTAAATACCCCCGAAAAATATACCATCTTCCCCAACCCAGTGTCATCATCTTTTACCATTACTTTAGATAACAATAGTGCCGAAAAAGTAATTATTTACAATATGCTTGGGATGGAAATGATACAAATAAACACCCCTCAATCTGAATATATCATAAACAGCGAAATGTTGCCCGCAGGGTTCTATATTGTGATAGTGATTATTGAGGGGGAGCGGGTGGCTCGGAAAATAATTAAGCACTAGAACAAAAAAGTTGACAAAAGCAGGATTAATTCTTACCCTGTTTTAACAAAAATTAACATTGTTCTCATGCACAAATATTTGCATTTTCATTGGGAAATAATTACTGAAACGGGGAAGTTATTCTCGTTTTTTTTGTAAATTTGCCAATTCATTAAAACATTTTTACCGCCCCTAATATGAACAACTTACCATTAATAACTTCTTATAAAACTACCTTTTTCGTACAACCATCAAAATTATAATCTCAAAAGTTATGAATACATTTACACACCTTCACGTTCACACCGAATATTCTTTTTTAGATGGTTTGGCAAAAATTCCTAAATTAATCAGCAAAGCCTACAAGGATGGTCAACGAGCCATTGCCATTACCGATCATGGGAATATGTATGGGGTTTTTGAATTTTTAAGTGCCATTAAAGAACAAAACGCAACTATTGAAGATCCTAACGACAAGATGAAAGGGATTATAGGATGCGAGATGTATGTTGCACGAAATAGCAGACATAGCAAGACGGCGAAAGAAGATAGAAGTGGGCATCACCTTATATTGCTAGCCAAAAACATGGAGGGCTATCGCAATTTATCGCGCCTTAGTTCTTACTCTTTTATAGAAGGGTTTTACTACGTGCCTCGTATCGACAAGGAGCTATTGCGCAAATATTCGGAGGGGCTCATTGCGTGCTCTGCCTGTTTAGGTGGCGAGTTGGCTAAAGCTATTACCAATCATAATCAGTTGCAGGCAAATGGGAAGCTGCCTGAGGTGTTAAACCTAACCGAAGCCGATAGAGTGGTATCCGAATTTAAAGAGATATTTGGCGATGACTACTATCTTGAGATGCAAATGAATGGTTACGATGAACAAAAGTTGGTGAACCATGCCATAACTATATTATCAGAGCGGCATCAGGTAAAATACATTGCCACTAATGATGTCCATTATGTTAACGAAGACGATTTTGAGGCGCACAAAGTGCTCATTTGTGTGAATACGCGTCGCAGTTTAGTCGACACTAACGCTGGCACACAAGATAGCGACAGCGATACTGGAATGGCATACTCGGGGATGGAATTCCTCTGTACTGCCGAACAGATGAGAGAGCGGTTTGTTCAATACCCAGATGCGGTAGATAACACCATTGCTCTCGTTGAGAAAATAGAGTACATATCACTAGTTACCGACCCATTACTTCCAGAGTTCCCCATCCCTGAAAACTTTGAAAACGAGTTCGACTACCTCGTTTATTTAGTAAACGAAGGGGCTAAAGAACGGTGGCCAGCCATGCAAAACTACTTTGCGCACGGAAAAGAAACCGACGAGTGCAAAACAATAAAAGAACGCATCGATTTTGAGTTGAGTGTTATCAAAAAAATGGGATTCCCTGGTTATTTCCTTATTGTTTGGGACTTTATGGTAGAGGGAAAAAAGTTGGGGGTACGTTTTGGGCCTGGTCGTGGTTCGGCAGCGGGCTCTATTATTGCTTATTGTTTGAATATTACTAATGTAGATCCTCTTAAATACGACCTCCTTTTCGAAAGATTCTTAAACCCCGACCGTATCTCCCTTCCCGATATGGATATTGACATGGACGACGAAGGGCGCGATAAGGTGATGCAATATGTGCGCCATAAATATGGGGAAGATAAAGTGGCACAAATCATTACGTTTCAAACCATGGCTGCCAAATCGTCAATTAAAGATTGTGCGCGTGTGCTCAACCTCCCACTTAGTGAGAGTAACAGACTAGCCAAACTAGTGCCCGACAAACCTGGCACTAAACTCAAAGAGGCGTATAAAACATGTCCCGATTTTAAAGCAGAGGTAGACTCCGAGGATATGCTTATTAACAGGACGCTCAAATTTGCCTTTAAGCTCGAAAATACAGTGCGCGGGAGTGGTGTTCATGCCTGTGGATTAATTATCGGAAAAGAATCGCTTTATGATCTGGTTCCTCTTTCGGCATCTAAAAACAGTGAAATACCTGTTACACAGTACGAAGAATCGCATATTGAAAAGGCGGGGCTCCTAAAAATGGACTTCCTCGGGCTCAAAACATTAAACATTATTGAAAGTGCACTCAAACTCATTAAGCAAGTTCACGATATAGATATAGACATTGACGCGATTCCGTTAGACGATGAAGCTACTTACCAACTGCTAGGGCGTGGCGACACCACCTGTGTATTCCAGTTAGAGAGCCCAGGAATGAGAAAATACCTCGCAGAACTGAAACCCGAACGTTTCGAAGACATTATTGCAATGGTGGCTCTGTATCGACCTGGCCCAATGGATAATATCCCCGACTTTATTAAAAGAAAAGCGGGATTAGCCCCTATAAAATACGACATTAACATAATGGAGAAGTACCTACACGACACTTATGGTATTACCATTTACCAAGAGCAAGTAATGCTACTCTCACAGTTACTCGCTAGCTTTACCCCTGGAAAAGCAGACACACTCCGTAAGGCAATGGGGAAAAAAGATTTAAGCCTTATGGCTGGATTGTACGACGAGTTTATTGATGGCGGGGAAGAAAACGGACACAAACCTGAAGTGCTTAAAAAAATATGGACAGAGTGGGAAAAGTTCGCCTCATACGCCTTCAACAAATCGCATGCTACTTGCTACGGGTTAGTAGCCTACCAAACCGCCTATTTGAAAGCACACTTCCGCTCCGAGTTTCTTGCTGCCAACTTAACCAACAACTTGGATAAGATGGATAATATTAAAAAGATAATTGAAGACAGTATTAAAAGTGGCATTAAAGTGTTGGGGCCTACCATTAACGAATCATATTCTAGCTTCTCAGTTAACAACAACAGCGACATTCTGTTTGGAATGGCCGCATTAAAAGGGGTGGGCATTTCGGCTACAGAGGCTATTATTAAAGAGAGAACCGAAAATGGAAAATACAGCTCTATCTTCGACTTTATTAAACGGGTAGATCTTAGAGCATGTACCCGAAGAAGCATTGAAGCACTAGCCTATAGTGGTGCTTTCGATTGCTTTGATGGGATACACCGCGCACAATTCTTTAACACAATGACTAATGAGAGCACATTCCTAGAAAAATTGGTAGCATGGGGAACGAAAGAGCAGAGCGAAGTGGCTAAACAACAGTTCTCAATGTTTGGCGAAGTAGAAGAAGATGGGAACGGAGCATTCCCCGAAATACCAACATGTCCACCCTGGACTGAGTTCAGAAAATTGAAAGAAGAATTTAATGTAGCAGGATTCTATATCTCGGGGCATCCCCTCGATAGATATGCGTTTATTACCAACAATTTCTGCAACACTACCATAGAAGATTTTAAAACCGACAATGTTC
>CAYJOY010000126.1:5466-6446 GCA_964371885.1 uncultured Lentimicrobiaceae bacterium
AAATACTAAAGGATACGACTCCTGTAGAGTTACCCTCGAAGACACTTCGGGGAGCCACGAAATGTATTTTTCTGGGCAAGAATATCTCAAGATAAAAAACCTCTTGGAACCCGACTCATTAATCTTCCTACAATGCAGTGTTGCTGAAGCTTACAAACCAAAAAAAGAGAAAGAGAAAGATAAGGAGGCTCCTCTCCCTTTTTTACGCATTACTCCCAAAAAAGCGTACCCTATATACGAAGCGGCTGAACATCTCATAAATAAAATCACCATTGTGTTTAATATTAATTCGGTAAATGGGGAGTTGGGCACTTTAATTCAGCAATTGGGAGAAGATAACAAAGGGAAAACACCCGTGAGTATACGTATTGAGACTTCCGATGGAAGAATATCCACCGATTTCGCTGCCCATAGCACAAAGGTTGATACCAATAACTTCATCAATGCACTCGCGGTATTACCTGTACATTACGATATTATTGTAAAATAACGAGAGAAGATGCAACACTACATTTCTTACAAACATTTTCTACAACAACGCTTTGGGGCTCGCATGCAAAAGCTCACCATCGACGCTGGCTTTACCTGCCCCAATCGCGACGGTAGCATTGGCATTAATGGATGTACCTATTGTTTAAACGATGCCTTTAATCCCTCCTACTGTCAACCCTCTAAAAGTGTTCAGCAACAGTTAGAGGAAGGGATCACTTTCCACCAAAATAGATATCGCAGAGCCGCAGGATATTTAGCTTATTTTCAAGCTTATTCCAATACATACGCTCCGCTAGAAGAGCTCAAAAAGATTTACCAACCAGCCATTGAGCACCCCTTGGTAAAAGGGATTGTAGTGGGGACTCGCCCCGATTGTATAGATGAAGAGAAGTTAGACTACTTT
Source organism: uncultured Lentimicrobiaceae bacterium (assembly GCA_964371885.1). Classification (GTDB taxonomy): domain Bacteria; phylum Bacteroidota; class Bacteroidia; order Bacteroidales; family WCHB1-69; genus CAYJOY01. The sequence goes on from CAYJOY010000126.1 coordinate 6,362, forward strand.
GCCGAATTGGCTAAAACTCACTTTGTTTCAATAGAATACGGGGTGGAAAGTGTGCGCGACAATACATTGCAGCACATTAACCGTG
>CAYJOY010000127.1:0-3021 GCA_964371885.1 uncultured Lentimicrobiaceae bacterium
ATAACCCATAGTAAAATAAGCAAAGATGTGATCTTGCTCTACCGCTTTTTTATACCATTTGTAAGCTAAGGTATCGTTTTCTGGCACTCCTATCCCATTTAGGTAGCAATACGCTAACCTATATTGGGCTGGAGCATAATCTTGTTCTACTGCCATTGTAAGCCATTTAATGGCCTCTTTACCATCTATTTCCATCCCATTTCCACCAATACTATAAATATAACCTAGCATATCTTGACTATCTGGAAACCCTTGGTTAGCGGCTTTGGTAAGCCACTCTATAGCTTTATCCCAATTTTTTTCAACTCCATATCCATAAAAATAACACATTCCCAAAAAATCCTCACCTCTCTTATTACCTCTCTCTGCCGATTTACGGAACCATTTTACCGCTTCCTCATAGTCTTGTTTAACCACAACTCCATAATAATGATATAGCCCAATATTGTTTTCTGCTGGCGCAGAACCCAGAGCAGCCCCTTTTCTATACCATTTTAAAGCACTTTTAGGATTCTTTTTCACCCCAAAACCATTGCCATAACACCGTCCAACACCGTGAAAAGCATCGGGATAACCTAACTCCGCCGCTTGTTCAAAAAGGGGTAGGGCTTGTTCATACTCTTCATTATCATAATGTTCATTACCTTTATCATACAACTCTTTGCCAGGTTGGGAAAAACAGAAAGGGAAAAAAAATAAGGTAGCTATAAGAAAAAAAATATTTCGGATCATAGTATACAGATTTTTATTTATGATGCGCAAAAATAACGAAAAAAATGGGGAAATAAGAGAAAAGAGTAGAGCAAAGAATCAATTTATCATATTTTTTTTTACTTTCGCCATCGAAAATAATTGGGAATATTAACTTAGAATTTGTTGCACTAGCAACCTAAATTCAACATAGAAAGTAAAGATGGATATAAGAGCTGCTAAAAAAGAAGAAATTGACGAAATAATGACCATTTTTGAAGTTGCACGAAACTTCATGCAAACTCATGGTAATCACCAGCAGTGGATTAATGGGTATCCACAAAAGGAACTGATATTAAACGAAATAGAAGCTGAACACTGCTACGTTTGTATAGGAGAAGACAAGGAGTTAGTGGGAACATTCTGCTATATTGAAGGCGACGATCCTACTTATAATTATATTGAGGGAGCGTGGCTCAATAATGCGCATTATGCAACTATTCACCGAATTGCTTCCAACGGAAAGATGCGCGGCGTAATGGAACACAGCATCAACTGGAGCAAAAATAAAATTAACAATATTAGGATAGATACTCACGAAATTAATACTTTTATGCGAGAAAAGATTGTGGAAAACGGCTTTCAATACTGCGGAATCATATATATTGGAGACGGTTCGCCACGTTTTGCGTATCAATATTGCACTCGTCAATAATACGCATCATGGTCATTAGTAAATATTCAAAAACGTCACTCTCAATTATACACTTATTATGTATAGGAATGGTTGCTGTTTCTTGTGCACGTAAAACTGAATCTATTGCAAGCCAAATCAACAATATTGACACACTTGCTCAAACCTCCCCTATAGAAGATACAACGGGCTTACTTATAGATTCTGCTGAACTAGAAATATGGCTAACAGATAAACAAAATTCTTTTATCTTTACCAACGACCACATTTACAAAGCGGTGCAAAATCCTACCATAGACTCTTTGATAGAAGTACACCAACGTGACACCAATCTTATAGAGATATTAAACACATATTGGGAAAAAAGCGATCGCGAAATAGGTAGAAAATTAAGTGAAATAGGAGTCATTTATGAAATTTGGGCCAATGGCTGCGCACTACTAAGCGGAGGAATGAAGAAATCGCTCACTTCCGATACTAATAATATAAAAATAATAGATCAAAAAATGAAAACGGTGAATGCTCCTCCCCCTTTCTACGTTTTTTTCAACAAAGATAAAACTCAATATCTACTTGCTATCGAATATGATAAGCACAATAAACATTACTACAGCGAATATCAAATTGGATATCTTAACGAGGAAATAGCAAACGAATTAAAAGATTATGCCACAATTATTGATGATGAAAAGTTTGAAACAGGAAGTGATTTTTGCTTAGGAATAACTAAAGAAGAAGTTATTAAAGAAAATGGGAGAAATTACAAAGAAAATGGCGATACGATTACATATTTTTTGAATGGCTGGATGTTTAAAGAATACCATTTTAATTATAAACAATTACCCGAATACCGCTTTGAGTTCATTTTTCAAGAAGATCGCATTTTTCAAATGCGCTATGGGTACCCACGGCCTTAAAATCACATAAACATCTGTTAAACAGCTAATCACGAAATAGAAAAGCAATAATGATAAAAAACCACATCGAACATACCTGCCTAAAGCCCGAAGCGACAAAAAATGACATTTTACAACTTTTAGATGAAGCCATAAAGCATCAATTTTTTGGCGTTTGTATCAATCCATATTATGTACCATTAGCAAAAGAACACCTTGCAACGAGTGGCATAAAAATTGTTACCGTTGTGGGCTTTCCACTTGGTGCTATGCATACGTTGGCCAAAGCTTTAGAAGCAAAACAAGCCATAGAAGATGGTGCCGATGAGATTGACATGGTGATAAACATTGGTGCGTTAAAAAACAAAGATTATCAATATGTTCAACAAGATATTGAAACGGTAAAATCGGCATGCCAGAACATTATATTAAAGGTAATTATCGAAACCGATTTACTTACTAAGGAGGAAATTATAAAAGCGTGCCAATTAAGTATTGCAGCAGGCGCCCAATTTGTAAAAACATCGACTGGATTTGTAAAAAACGGTATAGGTGCAACTGTAGAAAACGTGCAACTCATGTACGATACTGTTTCGAGTGCTCGATTAGGCGTAAAAGCCTCTGCCGAAATCAGAGACCAAGAGAAGGCGCTAGCCTTAATGAATGCTGGGGCAACGCGCTTAGGAACGAGCGCAGGGGTAGCCATTGCAAAGCCTCATCTAGAACAAAACTAAAAAGTGG
>CAYJOY010000127.1:3031-6422 GCA_964371885.1 uncultured Lentimicrobiaceae bacterium
GAGGGATGAAAAAAATACCAGAAGATATAGCTTAAAATGAGCGGGAAGTTAAAAGCCAATCTAAAAGGAAGAAAAAGAAAAAAAAAGCTCATAAAAAGTGGTTTTATAATAAAAAAAAATATATTTTTGCCTGCTTGATTTTACTATCAATTAGAAATAAAAGAGAGCAGAATTTTTTTGATATAACAAATTGTATTTAAACCACTTATGAAAAAAATCCAATCATTAGCAGATTTGAAGAAAAAAAGAGAAGAGCTTCAATCTACCATTAAACTTCGCGAACAAGGCGAAAACACCGAAAATCTCATCCAAATCAGAGTCGCAATGGCTACTTGTGGTATCGCTTCTGGCGCAAAACAAGTGATGGAGACTATTATTAACGAGTGCAACAAACAAAATGTTCAAGCTGTTGTTACTCAAACTGGATGCATGGGTTATTGCTATGCAGAACCTACCGTTGAAGTACAAAAACCAGGTGCTGAGCCTGTTGTTTTTGGCTATATTACCCCAGAAAAAGCAGAAGAACTCGTTTCTAAATATATCCTTAACAACGAAATTTTAGAAGGCGTTATTCCTGTTAATTACGAAAAAGTGGATAAATAATAATACGTAAAAGTAAGGAGGCTACCTTATTTTTATACATTTACAAATAAATTAGGAGATTAATACATGTCAAATTTTAAGTATCACGTCTTAATTTGTGGAGGTACAGGTTGTAACGCTTCGCAAGCAGCAGAAATTAAAACCAATTTCCAACAACTAGTCAACGAAAAAAGTCTTACAGAAGACGTACAAGTAGTAGCTACTGGCTGTTTTGGATTTTGTGAAAAAGGACCCATCGTAAAGATGCTTCCAGATAATACATTCTACACTCAGGTTACTCCTGAAGATTGTAGAGAACTTATTGAGGAACACATTGTTAAAGGTCGTAAAGTAGAACGCTTATTATATACTGATCCAGATAATAACGAGCATATTTCAGACTCAAAACACATGGGTTTCTATAAAAAACAAATCCGTATTGCCCTTCGCAATTGCGGTTTTATTGATCCAGAAAACATCGAAGATTATATAGCACGCGATGGCTACGCGGCATTAGCTTCGGTATTAGACACAAACGATCCGAGACACACTATCGACACTATTATTAAATCAGGTCTCCGCGGACGTGGCGGCGGTGGTTTCCCTACAGGTGTTAAATGGGATATTGCTAGCAAAAATCATGCAGATCAAAAATATGTAGTTTGTAATGCTGACGAAGGTGACCCAGGTGCTTTCATGGATAGATCTATCTTAGAAGGAGACCCTCACACTGTTCTTGAAGCAATGGCTATTAACGGTTTTGCGATTGGTGCCACTAAAGGTTTAATTTATATCCGTGCTGAGTACCCATTAGCTATTGAGCGTTTATTAATTGCTATTGAGCAAGCTAACGAGGCTGGCGTTTTAGGTAAAGACATCTTTGGTTCTGGTTTTGATTTCGACATCGAATTACGTTACGGAGCGGGAGCTTTCGTTTGTGGTGAGGAAACCGCATTAATCCATTCTATGGAAGGTGAACGTGGTGAGCCTACTTTCAAGCCTCCATTCCCAGCGCAAGAAGGGTATTTAAAAAAACCTACCAACGTGAACAACGTGGAAACTTTTGCAAACATCCCAGTTATCATCCTTAAAGGAGCTGAATGGTTCTCTTCTATCGGAACAGAAAAATCAAAAGGGACAAAAGTATTTGCATTAGCTGGTAAAATTAACAACGTGGGGCTTATTGAAGTTCCAATGGGTATCACACTTCGCGAAGTTATCTTCGAAATTGGTGGCGGTATTAAAGATGGTAAAGCATTTAAAGCAGTTCAAACAGGTGGCCCTTCTGGTGGCTGTTTAACAGAGAAATTCTTAGATGTACCTATTGATTATGATAATTTATTAGCTGCTGGTTCTATGATGGGATCGGGTGGTATGATTGTAATGGACGAAGACGATTGTATGGTTTCTGTTGCAAAATTCTACCTCGACTTCACCGTTGAAGAATCTTGTGGTAAATGTGCCCCTTGTCGTATTGGTAACCAACGCTTATACGAAATTCTTGATAAAATTACAGAAGGTAAAGGAACCATAGAGGATCTTGACGTGTTAAGAAACCTAAGTAATGCCATTAAAGATACTGCTCTTTGTGGTTTAGGTCAAACATCTCCAAACCCTGTATTATCGACAATCGATAACTTCTGGGATGAGTATGTGGCTCACGTAGTTGACAAAAAATGTCCTGCAGGTCAGTGTAAAGCATTAAAACAGTACATCATCGATGCCGAAGCTTGTATAGGATGTACAGCATGTGCACGCGTTTGTCCAGTAAGTTGTATTACTGGTGAGAGAAAAGCACCTCACGAAATTAATCAAGAAACATGTATTAAATGTGGAGCTTGTTACGACAAATGTAAATTTAATGCAATATTTATTAAATAGTTAAAGGGATAATATAATGGATAATATTAAAATAAAAATAGATAATAGAGAAGTAACTGTTCCTAAAGGGACCAATATACTTAAAGCTGCCCGCTCTATCGGCATTGATGTTCCTACATTATGTCATTTTGAATTAGATGGCATGAACATTCACAATAAACCAGGTGGTTGCCGTATTTGTGTAGTAGAGGTTGCTGGTAGAAGAAATTTAGCACCAGCTTGTGTAACGGAATGTTTTGACGGAATGGAAATTAAAACTAACTCTATGCGCGTTTTAAACTCACGTAGAACTGTTTTAGAACTTATTTTAAGTGACCACCCAGCAGATTGTTTAACTTGTGGTAAAAGTGGAAGTTGTGAACTTCAAGATTTAGCCACTCGTTTTGGTGTTCGTGAAATTCCTTTTAAAGGGAAGCAATCAGACTACCAATTAGAGGAATCTCCATCAATTATGCGCGACATGAACAAATGTGTAATGTGTCGTAGATGCGAAACGGTTTGTAACGATTTCCAAACCGTAGGTGCCCTTTCAGCTATTGAGCGTGGTTTCCCTGCTGTAGTTTCTACTGCATTCAACCAAAAATTAGAGCACTCTCCATGTACTTTCTGTGGTCAATGTGTGGCAGTTTGTCCTGTAGGTGCCCTTACTGAAGTAGACCATACTCCAAAAATTATCCGCGCTATTGCTGATGAGAAAAAAACAGTGGTAGTACAAGTAGCTCCTGCTGTACGTGTAGCATTAGGTGAAGAGTTTGGTATGAAACCTGGTACTATTGTAACTGGTAAACTTACTGCTGCTTTAAAAGCATTAGGTTTCGACCACGTATTCGATACCGACTGGAGTGCCGACTTAACCATTATGGAAGAGGGTACAGAGCTAATTGACCGCTTAACAAGACATTTGAATGGCGACACTAGCGTGAAATTA
>CAYJOY010000128.1:0-3409 GCA_964371885.1 uncultured Lentimicrobiaceae bacterium
AACAATTTTGTTGTTGCTGAAACTAAAATAACATAAAAACAAGCCCAGCAATGTGCCTAATAAAATTGAGAAGAAAGCAATAATAACTGTTACCCTAAAGCCATTAATAATCATTTTGTATCTATTTTCATGGATGATATTGGTAACAAAAGAATCTTCAATATTTTTAAAAAAGCCGTTGCTTTTCTTGTTTGATGCGGCTGCTTCGTTATTTAAAACGAGTACCGAGGCCACATGCTTTAGGTGAGGTTTAGAGAAAAGAAACTTCTCTTTTCGTCCTTTTGTAATCCCGATTCCTGAAGCAGCTACATCTACAATTTCGACGGATAGAGCCCCCAAGAGGGCGGTTAAATTCATATCCAATATCTCGAGTTGATACCCTTTATTTGCGGCAAAGTGCTTAAACAGTTCCACTTCTATACCAGTAATTTCATTATTAGCAATGAGCGCGTAGGGAATAGACTGCGAGTTAATGCCAAGCCTAATTGTTGCTCCTTTTTTTGGCGTTTCAATATGAGGAATCACGCCCCCATTACAATCAATCATCCATCGGGTAACCATATTGTGAAATGTTTCTGTATGGCGGAATTGCTCAAAAAAAAGGTCGAACTCATTTCGTATGTTCTCTTCTTTTTTGTTAAATGCAAAAGCAATATCTATGGCAAACAGGTTACTATCAACAATGGTTAAATCGTTGAAAGCATTGGTAAAAGAAACCGCAGGAGGTAGATTAATAATGGCAAAATCGGCGCTATTAGATTTAAGGATAGGGTAAATGTCGCTGAGTGTGTTTACCCCTAATATTATGGAGTTTGGATAAGTTTTGGAGACGTAATCTTCAATGGTGGAGCCTGATACAACAACAATTCTCGTGCTTTCTAGCAAATCGGGCGTGTACCTACAATCTGCCTCAGATGCCTTTCCAAAAGAGATAAAGCTAAAAGATACGATTAGTAATAAGGAAATGTAAAGAGCTCTCATGTTGTGAATTTACATCTATTCGCAAAATTTAATATTTTTTACTTTTCGAAATAGCGAAAAATATTCTTGCAATTTAATTTAAGTTTACGTGGTTATATTAAAAATTGTAGAAAAGCCTGTAATTTTAAAAATTTCATAAACGGGTGCACTCATATTTTGTAAAACCAATTTCCCTTTTTTTGCATTGATCCCTTTTTGTAATATGAGAAAACCTCTCAATCCCGAGCTGCTTACATAATTCATTTTTTCGCAATCGAGAATAATATTTGCGCACTCATCGCTGAGCAACTCAGCTACTTTTATTTCAAAATCTTTGGCTGTTGTAGTGTCTACGCGCCCCTCAATCGATGCCAAAATAGCATCCTCATGTTTTGTAATTGTTATCTCCATTTTCTATAATTTTTTTTTGATTGTTAAAACATTTTTATTCTCTATTCTTTCATACTTCACTTCATCCATTATTTGATGGAGTAGAAAAATACCCAACCCTCCTACTTCTCTCTCTTCTGCTGAAAGCAGAATATCAACCTCTTTCATCTCTGTAGGGTCAAATTCTACACCATTATCCGCAATTACAAATATGATCGATTTATCCAGCAGGGTGTATCTTATCGATATTTCTTCACTCATTTTCTGTGGATAGGCATAGAGTATAATATTTGACACGGCTTCTTCTAAAGCGAGATTTAAGTTCATAACAAGTGCCATGTCATACGCCTCTTTTTCGCCGAGTTCTTCAATAAATTGCGCCAACTTATTGAGTTCATTGATCTCATTTTTTATTATTAATTCTGATGTCATAATTATTTTATCTTTAACTTTACGGCTAACATGGTTAGGTCGTCGCTCTGTTCATTTTTATTTACAAAATTATTTACCGATTCAATTACGCGATTTAATGCTTCTTTTGGTGTTGTATCAGATTTTATATTAGAAAGTTCTATTAATAATTTTTCTTCGGAGTAAAGTTCTTGGGAAAAATTTTCGGCCTCTGTTAGTCCATCAGAATAGAGGAAAAGCATGTCGTTTGGTGTTATATTTAATTTGTGTTGCACAAATTGGATGTTGGGCATTATCCCCAAAGGGAGATTCGGGGCAACCTCTATAAAAGAGGCTTTATGGTTGCGAATAAGTACAGGAGCGTTGTGCCCTGCGCTGGCGTATTGTAGTTCGCCAGTTTTTAAATTCATTACCCCAACAAATAGTGTAATAAACATATTCGCATCATTTTTTTCAGATATAGCGTTGTTTAAGCTTTCCAATACTTTTGAGGGCTCTTTTAGATGCAGTGCTACCGAACGGAATAAGCTACTTGTAACTGCCATTAGTAGTGAGGCAGGGACCCCTTTTCCCGAGGCATCGCCAACGGTAAAGTAGAGGGTATCGCCATCTATGAAAAAATCGTAAAGGTCGCCACCCACCTCTCTTGCTGGCACCAGCGTGGCATACAAGTCTAAGTTGGGGGAGTTGGGAAATGGGGGAAAAATGGTAGGTAACATCCCCATCTGTATCTGTGTTGCGATTGTTAATTCACTCTCAATCCGTTCGCGTTCTGCCGTTGTTACTTCTAATTCGGAGATGTAATTTTTAAGAGAGCCTTGCATATTAGCAAAGGCATCGCGAAGCTTATACATCTCATCCTTGTTTTTTATTTCGGGAAGTGGCGCGTCGAAATCGCCTTTCGAAATTTCACCTGCCGATTTAGCAAACAATGCTAATGGGCGCGTTGCACGTCGGATAACCCATATTGTGAGAGAGAAAATGAGCAATAAGCCGCAAGCTATCAATATCCAAAAGTTGCGATTCACATCTCTTATCTCCATAAATATATCGCTATTAAACGACACCGTGCCCATCGACCACCCCGTACGCTCGATAGGAGCGTAAAAGATGTGGCGCAACGACCCTTCGAGCACAAACTCTTTATTGTTTCGCTCTTGGGCAATCATTTCGTGTCCAATCTCTTTCACTGGTTCGTTATGCATTAGATGGGTAGCCGTAAAAATGGTTTCATTCAATATTTTATGCTCATCTTGGTGTGAAATATAATAACCATTCCTGCTTAATATGAATGAATACGAGAGGGGGTAAGGCTTATAGTCGGCAATGGTTTTTGTGATCCATTCAAGCGATACGTCGGCAGTAACCATCCCTATAAACGCCCCACTTTTATCGTACAACGGGACGCTATAAGTGGTCATAGGCACATCGCCCGCACCTTCATCATAGTAGGGCTCGCTCCAATAAGGCTCCCCTTTAAGTTTCGGAATCAAGTACCAATCCATTACATGGTAGTCGTAAACCTGCGCAGCACCAAGCATACTCGTAATATAGTTATTACTATCGGCACACATGGTGTATTGCATATAGTAGTAGCGCGAAGTATCGTAATAATTAGGCTCGAATGCAATAGATACCCCATAAATAG
>CAYJOY010000128.1:3419-6354 GCA_964371885.1 uncultured Lentimicrobiaceae bacterium
TGATAGACACTCTTTAGAGAACTCTTCACACTTAGCTCCACCTTAGATAGAATAGCGTCCATATTTAAAGTGAATTTTTCTACCTGGGCATTTTGTTTAGCAAGCACTTCGCGTAGCAATACTTTACTCGACATGTTGAAATAAATAGAAAAGGAGAGCACAAATAGTACAATAGTTATGCCTAATATATATATGCTTAGCCTAGTTGAAAAAGATTTTATCATTTTTGTTGAAAATTGCTGATCGTTAATATAAAATCTTTGTAACTAACCTCTTCTGTTATCATTCCTGTTTCAAGTAGGAGGTTTCTTAAATTCAGAAAATCCTCTTCCGACAGTTTAAAAGTGTTGTTGCTGTCGCCAACGCCATTATCTAAAATTACATTTAACATGGCTGTTTGGTGGTAAATATTGGTTTTTGTATTATGTTCATGGGCCACTTTCATCACCAACGCTACAGCTTGTTCTCTATTAGCGGTTACCCATTGCCACCCTTTAATGGATGCTTGTACAAATTTCGCGACTCTATCAGGAAAACGCTCCGCATAATTTAAACTGGTATAAAGACCATCTTCAGGGATGTTTTCTATATCGCGAAGGTATATTATTTGCGATGTGTCAACGGTTCTCCCGCACTCTTTGATAGTCTGCAATTCGTTGTATTCCATTGCAATCATAGCATCTACACAATTGGCTAAAAAAACATTGGCTCCCGAAAGGTGATAAATCCAGTCTACCTTAACATTTCGCTTCTTTAGTAATGCAAATGCAAACGCGGAGTGGTCCGACTTCCATAATGCTACTCTTTCCCCTTCTAAATTTTCTAGCGAACCATGCAAAGGGTTATTGCCCACTATTACCAATTGCGAACTAGGCATGAGTTGCATAATATTGCGTATATCTACGCCTCGATTATAGTTGAGTAGTGCAATAGTAACCATTGATGTAATAATATCGGTTTCTCCATTTTTTAACATATCAACCACATTCATAGAAACAGTGGGGTGCTTAATTTCCACATCCAAACCCAATTCTTTGTAGTAGCCTAACTCTTGGGCAGCATAATATCCTGCAAATTGCGCTTGTGGAATCCACTGTGGGGTGAAAACGACCTTCTCTTGGGCTGTGGCAATGCTTTTCGAAAACAAAGCTAGGAGAAATATGGCAAAAAACTGATAATTCATTTTCTTATTTTGATAATAATTACATGTACAAGCACCTAATAGGAATGTATCGCGCATCGAATAAAAAAAATGACGCGCTGCGAAGTTGGAAGATACTTGTTCAAAGCATATTAAACAAATGCAGCCCATCGCCCTATAGAAACATTTACAAAGGGCAAAAGTACATAAAAAATGAGTACTAACTCATATTTAATGTAAAATATTTTAAGTACATAATATCCGTATCTCTATGTAAGAGTTATGACTGCTTTCTGACCTGTCTTTTGAGTTAGGTTCAACTTCTTCAAAGTGAAAAAGGGAGTAGTGTTTATATATTTTTTGTTATAAATAAAAAAAATTATATAATTTAGCAGTCTGAATTTCAAAAATGATAATATGTTGAAAATGAATAAAATAAACATTTTTTTAGCGATAGCAACTATGCTTATTGCTACTTTTTCACTCTCTGCCAATCATGTTAACCCTCATCATTCTCCAATAACTGTGAATGTTGCGTCTCCAGCACCTCCTATCGATTATAACACAATATACAACACAACGGTTTCTGGGGGTAAGGTTACTATTACTGGACTCAATACAACGGTGTACAACGCGCTAACAGAAGAGGAGAAAGAGAATTTTATTCTGAAAATTCCAGCGCAAATAAATGGAAATAATGTGGTTGCTATTTCAGACAATGCTTTTAATGTATCGAGTGGTAGGCTTCCTTCCACTGCCGCATCTATCTCTTTTGATGAGGCCATATATTTAGAAACAATTGGCAGGTCTGCTTTTTCAAGAATTGTTTTTACCGATACAGCAAACTGTCAACTCGTATTTCCTGCCTCGCTTAACGCTATTGAAAACAATGCTTTCGGCTCCTCTAGAGGCATTAACAAAATCGATTTTTCACAGGTTACTACCCTTACAACAATTTCAGACTATGCGTTTCAAGCCGCCATTACAGGAGGCGGTGGCGACACTATGAAAATTCCGGCCAGCGTAACTACAATAGGAAGGTTCGCATTTCAGGGCTGTAGTGCTATAGATTATGTAGATTTTACTGAGGCAACCGAATTGGAAACTATTGAACACAGCGCCTTTAAAGGATCTATGACAAAAGCGAATATTCATAGTTCCATTACGTTACCTAACACGCTTATTACAGTAGGGCAGCAAGCTTTTGATGGTTGTATTGGGCTTAAAGGGGTCGTTTTCCCCTCTTCCACTTCCTTTACTACTATTTCTCAAGATGCCTTTAGAGAAACGGGGCTTTCACAAATTTTTATCCCTAGCAACGTTACAACATTGGCACATGGTGCATTTGAAAATTGCGATAGCTTAAAGATCGTTACTTTCGATACCATCAGTAATTTAACAAATGCACTTACTATTGAAGAAGATGCCTTTAGGTATGCCACTGCACTACATGCTATCCGTTTCCCGTCGCGACTAAGTGTAATTGGGCGCGATGCGTTTGATCAAGCAGCGCTAACCGTCGTGTATTTCCCCAACACCGTTACAGCCGGAAACATTACATTAGAAAGAGAAGCGTTCGAGTATTCCAACACACAAACCATCTATTGTAACTTACTACCAACCAGTTTTCAAAGCATAGGTAGTACCATTTCAAGAAATAGCAACATGGTAATGGTTACAACACCTGCATTATACGAGGCTTGGGATAACGCTAGCAACTCCCTTTCTCCGTTTGCTACGTACGAATTAGACTTGCCCTTTGTAAATGAAGCATCTACTACGCTTTATACCCAG
>CAYJOY010000129.1:0-4648 GCA_964371885.1 uncultured Lentimicrobiaceae bacterium
AATTATTTGCTCTCCTCTATAATTCAAAACCTTCCTCCCTCAAAACTGCCTGCGCCTTTTCGGCATCCTCTTCCAATACTTGTATGGTAATGGCATCGAAAGCACTGTTGTACAATTGTGAAGAGTATTCGTTAAGAATGCAACATTCAATGTTGGCTTGTTTTAGAAGTGCCTGAATAATAGAGGCTTCGTGTGGCTGCTGAACGGTGGTAATAGTTATCATAATTGGGTTTTTTAATGTATTGAATTAATAATGAAGTGCAAAATAAAAAACTAATTTTAAGTGGCAAAGATAACCTATTTTTGGAATGAATGCACTACATTTTTAGAGAATTATTATTCTAGCAAGAATTCTGTTTTTGCGCAATTTCTTCTACGCCCCCCAAACATGAATCACCTGCCCATTATACTCTCTTACATCGTAATAAAGTCGCTCCTCCCATGGAATGGTTTTGTCGCTTTCGAAGATAAGTAGATGCCCTTCTGCCACTTTGCCTGCTTTGTTAATGTACTTCCAGGTTTGCTCAAGCCCTTTCTCAATGCAAGTTTCACGACTTTCTTTGCGGCGTACTTTCAGTTCAATGGCAATGTATTGGTAGGCACCACCGAAGCCCTCTGTTAGCGGTTTTCGAACAAACAGGTCGGTGCGCCCTCTCCCTAAGCCGTACTCACGGTCTACGTAGGCACCGCCGTTAATAATCCGTTGCAAAAATGCTTGTAGCAAAAGTTGCGGACCGCTTTCCATGTATTGAAAATCTTTGTGCCACCACTCTGAATTCTGGCGGTAAAATTGCTGAAACTCGGTCATGAGTTTGTGCATATTGAGGGTGTTGTCTTCGTTAATGTACCACGCGGGATCAGCCTTTATTTTATCCTGTGTTCGTGAGGTGAGTTCGCGTGGAATTACTTCCGCATAGATGGCGTTGGAAATTCGCTGCGGTTTCAGTTTAATCAACCCTAAATCAACTACGTATTGGGCATCGTCTGTGGTATCGTTATCTACTGCTATACCACTCAACATCGGGGCAATGACCCTTACTACGCGCTCCTCGCGCAGTTTGTCGGTTAAGTAACCCAAGTGCGTTTGACGTCCTATAATTAGACGATTCTTCGCTTCGGCGCACATATCGGAAGTTATCAATATGTTAGGGTTTCTGTTCTCCCTCATCTTATAGGTAACTTCCCTAGCTAAAGCGTTTACTAACCAGGGTTGTCCCTCGGTGTATTTCCATATTAAGGGGAAGCAATCTTCCTCGAAGCGTTGCCCTGTTTCTGTAGTATGTTGCTCTATTAGGTTACGAACCTCCTCTTTGCTAAAGTCTCCCAATCGCAACGACTCCACCTTGATGTTGAACGGCGAGCCACCCGTGAACACCGTTTGCCCTTCGGTATTCGTCCTGTAGTCTTGCACATCGCGTAAGCCGCACAACACAATACTTTGTGGGAATGCAGTGGGGCGTGCATCATATCCAGCCCTAATCTGACGTAGCACCGCGATTAAACTGTCGCCTACAATGGCATCAATCTCGTCGATAAGTAAGACAAGTGGCTTGTCGAGATACTGACAATAGTTGCTTAAAAAACTGGTGAGCGCATCATTAGTAAACTCTTTATTAAGCACTTCGTCGGCAAGTTTCTCAGGGTATTTATCTTTAAAAGTCTCCTTTGCTTTACGCGCAATAGAAGCCACGGTTCCTTTTATAACGCTACTCACATCATTGCGAGAGGCCTGCCCAGCCTCCACATTGGCATAAACGCAGTAAAACTTCCCACTGGCATTAATCAAATCCCTGAGTGCTAACAATATTGTCGTTTTACCCGTTTGCCGTGGCGCGTGGAGCACGAAGTATTTTTTGCCAATAATCAAATCCGACACATCTTTCAAGTTAATGCGCGTAAGTGGTGGGATAAAATAATTATCGCTTTCTATAATAGGGCCTGCCGTGCAAAAATGTTTCTTTACTACGGGGTTGCTGAAAGGGTTGACCGAGGTATCCATTTGTTGTTTTTGTGTTAATCGTTACATGTTAGAAATAGGTGGCGAAGATACTATTTTTTTTGAATAGATGGATGAGTAGAAAGTTGAAACTTGAACGAACAACACTCCTTCTCTTACATTCAAGAATGTGCTTCGTTTTCAAGTAATCGCGGCACACGCGCTGTAACGATATCTATAAGGGGATGCGATGACGATTATTGAAGAGGGAATGTGAAAAAAGTATAAAATATCCATAAAAACACCAAAAAGAAAACCAAAAGTTCATTTGTTAATAATTTCTTAATAAATTACTAGTCGTCCGATGTTTTTTTAACTAATTTTTTAAGATGTCCATAAAATCATCGCGAATAATAGAATGGTCAAAACAGATATTATTACCCTGGATATACTCCGAAAGATTAAATATCTTCTCTCCATTTTCTGCCGCGTATTGTGGTATGTCATCAAAAAATATAAGCTGCGAAACATCTTCCATAATCCCTTGATCTACATGGTAGTATATGTAATCGCCTGCTAATAAGGGTTTAATAGAAAGATAAAAAGTCTGGCGTTCTTCTATAAATTCTCTCCATTCGTTGCTTTCCCTTTTTCCTGTTAAGATTCTGCTTAAATACGACCATTCATTAATTTTGAAGTGAGGATCGCCAGAAATAGTGTCATGGGTAATGTTCCATATTTCTGGATTGAGGTGTATATCTGTTTCGTATTCAAAATTATAGTAACGAAAGTCATGAATGCGTTTTCTAATATCTTTAACGTGTTTCTCGTAGTTATGGTCTGAATTAAAACTATCCTCTATTTTCTTTCTGTAGAAATTGATGAGAGAGGTTGGACACTCTTTTTCTTCCTTTATAGTGATGCCGATCGTAGTATTTTGGGCGAGCATCTGGAGCTGGTACTGGTCCCTTTTGAAAGAGTGATTAACAGTATTGTTAACTTCGCAGTTTAATTTTTGTTTTAGATCACTAAGAAGCGATCCTATAGTACTACTGTCTAAATTGTGTCTCATTTTAAATAAGGTATACCATCCCATTTCAATGAATTTTAAATTGATAGATTAGTAATTGATGTTAGGTTGTAATTACAACTGAAATCCCAAGGGGAGCAATGCCGCTGCACTTTCTGTTTGGTGCAATGCGCCGTTAGCAGCCATCATAAGTACCTCAATAGGTGCACCCTGTTTCTTTTCGTATTCCAACAACGTTTGTCGGCAGGCACCGCACGGAGTTACTAGATATTCGTTGTGGGGTGGGGTAGTGGTTAGGAGTAATATCTTTTTTATAGTTATGTTAGAATGCTGTGCGGAGGCGTAAAACAGTGCTACCCGTTCGGCACAACAGCCTAAATTATACACTTCGTTCTCTTGGTTGTTGGCGGCAATAATATCGCCATTTGCAAGTTCCACAGCAGCACCTACACAAAACCGAGAGTAGGGCGCGTAGGCTTTTTCGGCAGCACAGCGAGCCGCCGCTATTAATGAAAAAAATGCCGACGGTATCTCATCAGCACTGTATATTTTAATGTAAGTTTCTATTTTTAATGTTGCCATGGGGCTGGGGTTTAAAAGGTGAGTTGCTAAAATCGCAAGTTTTCAAATTTCCTAATCTCCAAATAATTTCTAACTACTAATTTCTATCCACTATCCACTAACCACTAACCACTAACCACTAACCACTAACCACTAACCACTAACTACTAACCACTAACTACTAACCACTAACTACTAACCACTAACCACTAACTACTCCACAGGTTCTTTCAACCGTTCTGCGTTTTCAGCTACCTGTAAAGCTTCAATAGTCGATTGAATATCACCATCCATAAACCCAATAAGGTTATACATGGTTAAGTTAATACGGTGGTCGGTAACACGGTTTTGAGGGTAGTTGTATGTTCTAATCTTAGCAGAGCGGTCGCCAGTAGAAACCATTGTTTTTCTTTTCGACGATATTTCGTCTAAGTATTTTTTGTACTCCATTTCGAATAAGCGGGTACGAAGCACGCGCATCGCTTTGTCTAAATTTTTCAACTGCGATTTTTCATCTTGAATAGCTACCACAATGCCGGTAGGGATGTGCGTTAAACGCACCGCCGAGTAAGTAGTATTTACCGATTGCCCGCCAGGTCCCGATGAACAGTAGGTGTCTTTTCTAATATCGCTTTGTTTCAAGTCGATGTCAAACTCATCAGCTTCGGGCAATACCACTACCGATGCCGCTGAGGTGTGCACACGTCCTTGCGATTCGGTTTGTGGAACACGTTGCACGCGGTGTACCCCCGATTCGTATTTCATAAGGCCATATACCCCTTCTCCTATTACCTGAAATACCACCTCTTTAAAACCACCAACAGTCCCTTCTGTCATCGATAATGTCTCCATTTTCCACCCTTTTTTATCGCAGTAATGTTGATACATTCTGAAAAGGTCGCCCGCAAAAATAGAGGCTTCATCGCCACCCGTTCCTGCTCTAACTTCTATCTGTGCGTTCTTCGAATCTTGCGGATCGGAAGGTAAAAGGAGCAATCTGATCTCATCTTCCAGCACATCTTTGCGCTCAAGGAACGAATCTAACTCCATTTTTGCCATCTCACGAAACTCCTCGTCTTTCTCGTTGGCAATAATTTCTTTAGCTCCAGCAATGTTCCCTA
>CAYJOY010000129.1:4658-6344 GCA_964371885.1 uncultured Lentimicrobiaceae bacterium
TTGTAAGTCTTTATAATCCTTGTTTAACTTAATGTAACGTTTCATATCCTCCATAATGTCGGGCTTGGTAATATCCTCCCCAATTTGGAGCCAACGTTGATAAATTGCTTCTAACTTTTCTAGTAAATTGTCCATCGTTCAAAATTAATCGGCGAAAATACACTTTTTTGGGGAATTTCTGCAGGCAGCTTCTAAAAATTAGATTTTTCGAGGCTCCAGTTTATGTATACGTGATTGAATACACCCATAAATCGAATAATCTCCGCCGTAGAATGGTGAAGGGGTGTATTACGGTTTTGTAGGGGGTAGATTGATGTGTCTGCCCAAATTAGTATGTTTTTCCTAGCTTTTTTACCTCCTCTTCGGGGATAGATAGTATTTCACTTATTTCTTTGTTCGTTATTCCCATGTTTGCCAATTTTAGAACAGCAATGGCGATAACTTGGTCCTTCTGCTCGATCTCTTGGTCCTTCTGTTCGATCTCTTGATCCTTCTGTTCGATCTCTTGGTCCTTCTGTTCGATCTCTTGCTCCTTTTCTTCAAGCACTTGCTCTTTCTGTTTAATCATAAGATCTTTTTCCATAAGGTCAAAATCGCGACGCATTAACTCAGATACAATTTCTTCTTCAACCTCTAATTGTTGCTTTACTTTTGGAGTGACTGCCGCTCTAATTAGTCTGTTAGCAATAGCAGCACTTGCTTTGTCGTTCTCCAAGTCCATCTCCTCCAAATTAAATTCTACAAAAGTTTGAGCGTGTTTCTTCTTTTCTTGTTTAAAGAAACGTAACACTTTGTTTAATGGGTCTTTAGTTCCTTTTTTTAAAAGAGGAACTTGGATAATAATACTGTCGTGAGTTAGACTTTCGATAAATGGGTCTTTGGCATCAATAATATTGTTTTCATCGTCGAAATATACACGTTTCACATAAATGATAGGCCTGCGTACTTGTTTTAAAAGATGTCCTAAAATGTAGATAGAGATAATGGGTGGCTCGTAGTGAGACCGCTTGTTTTTCTTTTCGTTTTTCTTTTCGTTTTTATCTTCGTTTTCGAACTTGGTATACTCGCTCCCAAGGTATCTTCGAAATCGTTGTACCTCAAAATCGGCGGCCGCTTTTTGGAGTTCTATAATAACATGTTGCTCGGCTCCATCTTTGTTGAGCACTATGGCCGTAAAATCTAATCGAAAGAGCTTTAGGTTGTATTGTTCAAAAAGTGTTACATACTCGGTGTTGCGCATTTCTACCTTAACTACCTCTTTTTGTAAGAATGCAGAAAGTACATATTTTGCCACCTCTTGATCTTCCATCAAGAATTTAAAAGCAGCGTCGTAAATTGGGTTTGCAAGAATTGTTGTCATAATTCATCTATTAGGTTAATAATTGTTATCTCGCTTTAACGTTTTTTTTTAGCTCTTGACCCTATCCTGAGAGGCTCAAATTTAGTTTGCAAAAATAATAAAAATTCTTTACATCCAGCTATTTATTTGTTTTTTAATCGATAAAAAATGCAAGAAAATGCCTTTGTGTAAAATGTTACTGCTATTGTGCAAAAATGATGCTATAAATCGAAAAGTAAAAGAAACTTTTTTAAGGGGCTTCTGAAAAACGCACAAAAAATCGTACAGTTGAAAAGTAACCGTCTCTACGATGCTGCTGCGAAAATGATTATCACCCTATTTTACAG
>CAYJOY010000130.1:0-6308 GCA_964371885.1 uncultured Lentimicrobiaceae bacterium
GCCACTTCTTGCCCCGATCAATAAGCAAAAGCATTAAAATCAATAATAGAAAAACATAAAAGTAATCAATAATTAAAACGAAAATTATGCAAAAAATCCTTGCCATCAACCCAGGCTCAACATCAACAAAGATTGCAGTTTTTGAAAATGAAACTGAAGTTTTTGTAAAAAATATAAAACATAGCTCTGAAGAGTTAGCAGGTTTTGCCTCTATAATTGAGCAAAACGATTTTAGAAAAGAGACTATTTACAATGTTTTAAAGGAGAATAATATCGATATTACCACCATAAATGTAGTAATTGGTCGTGGAGGGTTAGTAAAACCTATTCCATCGGGAACTTACGAAGTAAATGATCTTTTAAAAGAACACCTTACTATAGGTTATAGCGGGCAACACGCTTCTAATTTAGGTGGATTAATAGCCGATAATATTGCGCAATCGTTAGGCATTGGAAAAGCATACATTGCTGATCCAGTGGTGGTTGATGAGTTGCAACCTTTGGCTCGTATTGCGGGGCATCCAAAGTTTGAGCGTAAATCTATTTTCCATGCCTTAAATCAAAAAGCGATTGCAAAAGGGTATGCTAAAGATATAGAGAAAGATTACGAAGAGTTAAACCTAATAGTAGCGCACCTTGGTGGTGGCGTAAGTGTTGGGGCACACCGTAAAGGGGAAGTGTTAGAAGTAAACCAAGCATTAGATGGAGAGGGCCCATTCTCACCAGAGCGCTCTTGTACTTTGCCAACCGGACAATTAGTAGATATGTGCTTTAGCGGAGAATACACTAAAGAGGAAGTGAAAAAAATAATAGTAGGTGCTGGCGGATATGTAGGCTATTTTGGTACAAACGACGCCTATAAAATTGAACTAGATGCTAAAGCAGGCGATGAAAAAGCGATCCTTATTCAAGATGCGATGTCGTACCAGGTAGCAAATGCTATTGGAGAAGCAGCGTCAGTATTAGAAGGAAAAGTAGATGCTATCCTAATAACAGGTGGTATTGCATACGGAAAACCAGTGGTAGAATTTATAGAAAAACACGTAAAATGGATTGCCCCAGTAAAAGTATATGCTGGCGAAGATGAAATGAAAGCATTAGCTATAAATGCATATAAGGTAGCTACCCAACAACAAGAAGTGAAAATTTATCAATAGTAAAATGAGAATAGGGATTTATCGTAGAAAAAATATTGAACACGATAAAGAATTTATATTTAGCGCTATTCAAATCTTGAAAGAGAGAAAAGTAGAGATGGTTATTCACGACCATCTCTACTTTGATCCTTTTTTTTCGGAGTTGCTTTCCGATTGCCCGCGCTTTAAAACCTTTGCCGACTTAGAGCAACTACCCTCTCTCGATTTCCTTTTTTCGTTTGGAGGTGATGGCTCTTTTATAGATGCCGCAAAGATAGTGCGCCACTTAAAAATCCCAATAGTAGGGGTAAATACTGGCCGCATTGGTTTTTTAACTTCTATAACCAAGCGCAATTTCGAACATTATATTCAACTTTTAGAACAGAAAAAATATCGTTTAGAGGAGCGTTCGTTGCTGCAAATTAAACTCGAGCCCGACTTAGAAACGATAGAAAGGCATGCACTCAACGATATTACGCTACGTGCCTCCGACGATACCTCAATACAGGGGGTAGAGGTGTGGCTTAACGACGAACGAGTGAATACCTATTGGGCAGATTGCCTTATAATAGCAACCCCAACAGGCTCTACCGCCTATTCGTTGAGTTGCGGCGGCGCCATATTGCATCCATCCTCTAAAGTGCATATCATAACCCCAATAGCTTCGCATTCGCTCTCCGCGCGCCCAATCGTAGTAAACGACTCCGACATCATAAAATTAAAGGTGCATAGCAGAAGCAACCAATTTGTATTAGGTATAGACACCTTCAGAAGAGTGCTCAAAAATCCAGTAGAAATGATGGTGAAAAAAGGAGACTTCTCCATTACCTCCGTCCGATTCCCTTCAGCCGACTATTTTTCTGTAATTAGAGAAAAATTAATGTGGGGAATAGACCTTAGAAATATGGAACAGTTTGGATAGTAGATGCCTGGGTATTTATCTTTAAAAATTCTCAATAAACAGTAACCACTCTATATTGTTAGATGTTGCAGCAGTTACGATTCTATTACAGATGTTATATTGTCGGTAGGGAATTGAAATACTTGTAGTCCGAACTCAGGAATAATGGCCAATATATGGTCGAAAATATCGGCTTGTATAGCTTCGTAATTGGCCCATTCTTGCACCTTGCTAAACATGTATATTTCAATAGGGAGCCCCTTTTCAGTAGGTTGCAGATGGCGTACTAAAAAAGTCATATCATCGTGTATTTTAGGGTTATGATGTAAATATAGCTCTAAATATTTGCGAAATACCCCTAAATTTGTTAATCTCTTCTCATCAAATGCCCACGCCTCTCTGTTGAGCTCGTTGGCGTTATCGTCTTCTTTGGCTTCTTGTTCTATATACTCTTTTAAAAGTTTCACCCTCTTAAATTTCTCAATCATAGTACTATTACAAAAGCGCACCGACTTCATATCAATGTTAATAGATCTCTTAATTCTTCTCCCTCCCGATTCTTCCATGCCGCGCCAGTTCATAAAACTCTCGCTTACCAAGGTATAGGTAGGGACAGTAGATATGGTTTTATCCCAATTTTGAATTTTAACGGTATTCAGCGTCATCTCAATAATATTTCCATCAATATTATGGGAAGGCATCGTAATCCAATCGCCAATTTTTACCATCTTGTTAGCAGATAGTTGGATACTGGCTACAAAGCCTAATATGGTATCTTTAAAAACTAAAATTAAAACAGCAGCAATAGCCCCTAAACCTGCAAAAATGGCGGTAAGTTTAACGTTGAAGATGATAGAAATAATGATAAGTACAGCAATAAGAATTACAATTAGTTGCACCCCTTGCACATATCCTTTAATAGGGCGCTCTTTGCTGTATTCGTGTTGGTTGTATATATCTTGAATAGCAGATGCGAACGCGTTGAAAGCCCAAATAGCGATAGCAACGAAATATATGGCGGTGAGTTTCTTTAGTACCTCTAGCAGTACTGGAAAATCGCGAAATATAAGCCCTATTGCAATGTATATAACTAGTGCTGGGGCAAACATGGCAAGCCGTTTAAAAAGCCCACGATGCACGAAATAATCGTCGTAATGCGATTTGGTAGAGCGTGCCAATTTTATAACAGCTCGTAAAATGATTTTTCGCGTCATAATGTGTACCAATACTGTAATAACAGCTAAAATACATACATGTATGGCAATTTGTAAATATAGTGCCAGCATATTGCTTAGCCCCATGGCTAAAAACTCGTTTTCGAAAAAGGAAAACACCTCTGGATTCATTGATAATAAATACTTCATTTTTTGGGTTATATTAAGATTTTATGTGTATCCTGCTAAATATCATCTCTAGGGGACTTCTAAAAATTGCTTTGCCCATATTTGAGATGAGATATTGCGTAGATTTTTCTCATTTTTTGAAGAGCATAGCGTGCTATGTGATGATAAAAATGGGGAAAAGATGCCAATATGTCGCGCAAAGGTGGGTAAAACAGAGATTTTTTGTCCATATTAATGATTGTTATAAAATCGATGGGGAATTATTAGATGTCCCCTCTCTATATATAAAAGAGCTTAGTTATATACAGTGTTAAACAACGAGAAAAGGAGCTCTTTATTATTGGTAAAAAATCAAGTTGGAGGAAACGAAAGCAAGTAGTTTTCTTCTACTTTCGTTTCCTCCAACTCATAGTTTCCTTGTTTTAAAAGTTAACTTTTAGGAGCCCTCTATTTAAGGGTTTCCGTATATTTGCGTAATGTTTCTAACACATTTAATCGTGCGTGAATAAAGTCGGTAACCCCCGCTTCTTTGAGAACATCTATACATTCTGTTGGGTTTCCGGCAACAAAAACAGCGGCCTCCGATTGGGCTTTCCATCCTTTTGCGAACTCTACACCTAGGGTAGCATACTCTTCGTCGGAGCTACAAATAACCACAAAATCGGCTTTTGCACTATTTGCAGCACTAATGGCGTCGGCAACGGTGTTAAACCCAGAGTTGTCTTCTATTTGGAAGCCTGCGCAACCAAAAAAGTTGGTAATAAAACCGGCACGCGCTTGGCGCATAGCCAAGTTGCCCATTTTTGCCAAAAATACCACAGGACGGTGATGCTCTTTTGCCCATTTTTCGGTAGCTAAGCGTATCTCTTCAAAAGCAGCCGCACCACGTTTGGTTTTTAACGACTGTGCTCCACAGGTATTATCTTTCTCTATTTTGTCTAACATCTCTTCCGAAGTGTTCGGATATTGGTTGGTTCCCAATAAGATAGATTTTCTAGTAGCAATGTCGTTGCTTTTCTTTTCGGCACTCTTGTCAATTTCAGATTTTATAGTTCCAGCTTCTACTTGTGCAATAAAGCCTCCGCTTTTCTCCACCTCTTGGAACAATGCCCAAGCGTTTGTAATAATAGCATCTGTTAGGCTTTCAATGTAGTAAGAGCCAGCAGATGGGTCTACCACCTTATTAAGATACGATTCTTCTTTTAAGATAATTTGAATATTTCTGCTCATTCTCCCCGAGAAGTCGTTACCACCTTGGTAGGCAGTGTCAAAGTCTTGTAACTCAATGGCGCTAGCACCTCCAATAGCGGCAGCCATACCCTCTGTGGTAGAGCGTAACATGTTTACGTATGGGTCGAAAATTGTTTTGTTCCATGCCGAACCTACCGAATGTATGGTAAGTTGGTAAGCTTCGGTATTTTTTACTTGGTAAGCATTTAAAAGGGTTGCCCATAGCGTTCTAACAGCGCGCAATTTCGCAATTTCCATAAAGTAGTTAGCGCCTACCGAGAGTGTGAGTTGCATTTTTGTAGCCAATGTTTCAGCTGCCACCTCTTTGTCGGTGGCAAAGGCCAAATATTCGTTCGCCACAGCTAATACATATCCTACCTCTTGCACAATAGTAGCTCCCGCATTGTGAATGGCAGCTCCGTTGATGTTAACCACTTTAAACAACGGAAACTCTTGGGTAAGATTTAATATCTCAACCATCTCCCCTAGATCTTGCTCTTTTGAGGCGTAGAATTTTCCTTGTTTTAAGGCGAATACAAGTGCATCGAAATCGATAGATGCTGCCACTTTGGCTTTATCGAAATTTTGACTATTTACAAAAGAAACAAACCATTTCACGATGTCGCGATACGATCTCCCTTTCTTGAAAGCTACGCCCACTTCTTCTAGGTTAATGCCCTGAAGCATTGTAGCTAAATCGTTTTCGTTAACTAGGTTAGCGCAGTAAAAAGTAACGGTGTTGGCCCCTTTTGCAATAGCATGTAGTGCATTGGCATTAACCTCTTTCACATCTTTACCGTATATTTTTTGAATAATAGCCCAGTCGTTGCTTTCGGTTTGATAGCCACGGGTGTATGGAAATTCGTTAGGTAATGTATCTAAATAAGCGATGTTTTCTAAATCTTCAGCGCGATAGTAGGGTTGTACCGCAAAGCCTTCGTCGGTTTTCCAAACTAGGCGTTTCTCATAATCGGCCCCTTTTAAATCTTTTACAATTACCTCTTCCCACTGTTGGGTAGAAATAGAGGGGAATTCTTCAAATAGTTTTTTGCTCATAATATAAAAATTAGCTGTTAACCACTGATTTTCAGAGGCTTTTTTTTATTTTGCTTAAGTTAGGTTGTTATTGAGGTAAAACGGCTATGGTTTCAATTTCTACTAATACCCCAAGAGGAAGATCGCGAACAGCAAAAGCGGCACGTGCAGGTGGGTTTTCGGTATAATATTTAGCATACACCTCGTTCATGGGTTTAAAGTTAGCAATGTCGCTCAATAAACATGTCGATTTTACTACGTTCTCGTAGGTGCAACCCGCTTCTGTTAAAATAGCACCAATGTTTTTCATTACTTGTTCTGTTTGTGCTTCAATCCCTTCTGGAATAGTTCCTGTTGCAGGATCTACTGGAATTTGACCAGAAATGTATAACATTCCGTTGCATGCGATGGCTTGGCTGTAAGGACCTACGGCTTTAGGTGCGTTGTCGGTGTGGATGATTTTTTTCATATTATTTTATTTTTATTTGTTTATTTATAAATCTTTTATTAATTTAGTTCGATATTATTTCTCGTTTTTAACAATCTTATATTTAATAATTTATAATTATTTACAAGTTTTTTCAACGATGATTTTCCCTCTCATTAATCAAGTGGCAAATTTAGTAAAAAAAATGAGTAAAATGCTCCCCTTTTTTAGTGTTT
>CAYJOY010000131.1:0-6294 GCA_964371885.1 uncultured Lentimicrobiaceae bacterium
CAGCAGAATATGAAGAGGATCTATTTATTGAAAGATATGTAACACAAACAGGTTCTGCCTTTTCTGGTAGCGAAAGTGGCGAGCATGCGGGTATTATTAGAGTATTCCTCCGCCGGTTAGACCAAAGTAGCGCCAGCTCTGATATTGTAAAGAAAGCGATTGCCGACAATATTAGCCAAGTGCCTAATGCTTACAAGTTTAGTATTGGGGCAAGCTCTCGATTCGGAGCACCTATCTCTATTAGCCTTTTTAGTAGAGATAGCGATAAGTTACTAGCGGCTAGCGAAGCACTGCAAAATGAACTGAATAAGTTAAGCGCATTATACAATGTTCTCGATAATAACCAGCTGGGAACTAATGAGGTGCACCTAGAACTCAAGCCATTAGCCTACACCTTAGGATTGACACCACAAACTATTATGACACAGGTGCGTAATGCCTTCTTCGGAAGCCTAGTGCAACGTATCCAAGAAGGGCGTAACGAAATTTGGTTCTACGTCCGTTATCCAGAATCGAATAGTAAAGATATTGGCGACTTAGAAAATATGATGATAAGAACCCAAACAGGCGGTGAATATCCACTACATGAGCTTTGTAATTATAGCATTCAACGTGGGGTAACCAAAATCAATCACTTCAATGGACAAAAAGAAATTCGCGTGGAGGCTTTCATGTTAGATCCAGGTGAGTCGGTGCTTCCTATCTTAGAAGATGTATCAGGAAGAATTATGCCTGATATATTAGCCCAATTCCCAGGGGTAACCTATATGTACCAAGGGCAGGTGAAAGATAGTAATGAAAATATGCAGAAAATTTTCGTCTCGTTCGGGATCGCATTTCTCGTAATGATGCTTATTCTAATTATCTATTTCCGCTCATTTATGCAGGGAATACTAATTGTCTCAATGGTTCCAATAGCCTTTATTGCTGCTATTTGGGGGCACTTAATAGAAGGAGTAATCGTTTCCATGATGAGTATTTGGGGGATGGTGGCGCTTTCGGGAACCATTATCAACAACGCGGTGGTATTCATGTCGCGATACAACAACTTGGTAGTGGCAGGTTACAAAGTAGTAGACGCCTTAGTAGAAACCGGACGTTCCCGCTTCCGCCCAATCTTGTTAACCTCTATCACCACTACCATGGGGCTTTTCCCACTTATTAACGAAACCAGTAGCGATGCTACCTTCGTAATACCAATGGCCATATCGCTAGGGTACGGTATTTTAATAGGGACTATGTTTATTCTTATTATCTTCCCTGTTCTTATAAAAAGTGCCAACAGCTTCGCGCTATTTAAAGCACGCTTATTGGGCGATAAAGAGGCCACCGCTGAAAGTGTAGAAAATTCGGTGAAAGATGCCAAAATAGAAAAACAAGTAGAAAAAGAATTAGCAGAAAATAATATAGATTTAATATAGGTGTAAGATGAAATATATACAAAAAATAGTAATCGTTTTAATGGCCATAATCCCCATGTTTTCCATGGGGCAAAGCACCCTCACCTTGAGTGAAGCCATAGCGTTAGGGTTAGAGAAAAATTTCGATATTCAACTCTCGGGGCAAGCGGTAGCCATGGCCGAAGAGCAAAACAGTTGGGGGATGGCAGGAGGACTGCCCACCCTCTCCATTAATGGAAGCACGCACGCGAATACGCAACTGCTCAACACCACCAGCGAAGCGTTGGCCGCACAAGCCTCCATCGATTTGCAATGGGTGTTTTTTAGTGGGCTGAAAGTAAAAGCTACCAAGGCATTACTCAACTCCGATCAACAGTATGCCGAAGGAAATGAAATGATAACGATAGAAAATACCGTCCACTCTATTATCACCTCTTACTACTATGTATTATTACAACAAGAGATGCTGAAAGTGAACGAAACGGTGGTGAAAATATCGGAAGATCAACTGGAGCAACAAGAGTTACTGAAAGGGCTCGGTGCTAAAGGGACCTACGAATATGTGCAAGCGCAGAATGCTTATCTGGTAGATAAAAGTAATTGGTTGAAACAGCAGGTAGTGCTCCGCGATGCCATGCGCAACCTCAATCTGCTATTGTCGTTACCCGCCGAAACAGAGTGGGTGCTTACCGAAACGCTAGAGATTCCGATGGAACCATACAGCCTAGATGCCATGACACAAAAACTACTGTCCGACAATAGAACATTGCAAAATCAATACATTTCGTTGCAAGCCCGCGATATTGAGATTACCCAGAGCCGTGCCGCACTATTTCCCTCCATCGGGCTTAATGCCTCTGTTGCCACTGGAAACAACAACTTTACTATCGATAATGGGGGCTATTTACGTCCGCAAGTGGGGTTAACGTTGAGTTACAACCTCTTTAATGGCGGCAAGGTGCGCCGAAGTATTAACATGGCACAAATTAGTAAGGAGATGGAAACGGTAACCACGCAACAAATGGAGTTGTCGCTAAAAAGTGAACTCGCCTCGCAACTCGATGGGTATAATGTCTATAAAGAGATTGTAGCACTCGACAACGAACAATTAGCGGTTTCAGAGACCTTATTACAACTCTCTGAAGAACGTTATAGCAACGGAACCATCAACTCATTCAACTTCCGCGAAGTGCAGCTATCCTATTTGCAAAGCGCTACCAACCGACTCAATTCTATCTATAATCTCCTGGTAGTTAATGCTCAATTATTGCGTTTAACTGGTGGGATTGTAGATTTTGCTCAATAAGAAATAAAAGCGTGCAATAGGGAGGTATCCATCCGTTAAATTCTCACTTATACGAATCTTAATTCATTTGGACCTATCTTCGGCCTCCCTTATTCGCGTTTCTTCCACCGCCCGGCGGCGATGAGTGTCTCTTATCGCCGCCGCTACGTCTAGCTTGCGAGACCGTTTTTTTGCCGTTACGGCTCTCTGTTGCGTTCGTGGGTCGCCGCGAGCTCCCCCTTTTCGCACCCCCACCCGATGAGGTAGCACCTCGTTTACTCGCATTACTACCTCCTCGCTCAGAACTACTTCTGGAGGCACCAGCCACTGTTTTTTTACCAGCACCAGCCCCTTTCGAGGCTTGCTCGCTGTTGTCAGAACGATCCACCTTAACTAAAAGGAGACGGGTCTCCTCCTCCGTTAAAAAACGCCAATTTCCACTAATTAACTTCTCTAAATTTAAATGCATCATTCTCACTCGCTTTAACTTAACAACGTCATAATGAAGATATTCACACATCCTCCTAATCTGACGATTAAGTCCTTGTGTTAAAGTAATACGAAAACTTTTCTCCCCCTCTTTAACCACCTTGCATCTCTTTGTGGTGGTTCCAAGAATAGGAATTCCATTTTGCATTTTCTCAATAAATAGCGGCGTAATCACTTTGTTTACATGCACTTCGTACTCTTTCTCGTGAGCATTGCCCGCGCGTAAAATCTTATTTACAATATCGCCATTGTTGGTAAGGAGTATTAGCCCCTCCGAGTCTTTATCGAGGCGCCCAATGTTAAAAACGCGACTTGGGTAGTTCACAAAGTTCACAATATTCGTAGGGTCAGAAGGGTCGGTTGTACAAGTTACTCCAATAGGCTTGTTTAGCATAATATACACATCCTCGGCACGCCCCTCTATTTCAATGCCATTTACCATCACTCGGTCGCCACGCTTTGCCTGCGCCCCAATTTTGGCCACTTTGCCGTTAATTGTTACATTTCCATTTTCAATATATTTATCTGCTTCGCGACGTGAGCAATGCCCGGAATCGCTTATAAATTTATTCAACCTCACTTTCATCTTTTCCCTTTTTTGAGACCACGATTTTACATAGTATATATGCTATGTTATCATAGTCATATCATCCTTTTCGTTTATAATTTTTGAATTGAAATATCCTCTTTATCGATGTAAGAGTGGTGTTGAAATGCAGGCATGCCGAGGGCCATACCGGCATAAATTCGCCCTTCTATCCCTAGCATCTCTTCCAATTTCCCTTTTCTCTGTTTCGATGCAGAGAGCACAAACCCTAAATAGAACTGGTTTACCTGCAACGCTTCAGCCATTAGGGAGCCGTTTTGGTAGGCGAGGTTACTGTCTTCGCAGCCAAAGCGACTTTTTGCGGGGGCGTGTATCAGAAGCACCGCGGTTGCACCACGCAAAATCCTATCATTCCCTTCACTATATTCTCTCTTCATCCTTTTAAAGGCATTCATATACTTATAGATACCAGGAGCCCAGCGTTTGCAAATGGCACGACCTATAAAGTGATCCACTTTTTTAATCATAGCTCCAAAAGTGTTGAGGGTAAAGGTAGCAATAGCTTGCAGTTTTTCAGGATCTGTAATGAGGGTAAAAGCCACCTGCTGCAGGTTACTTGCGGTTGGGGCACGATAGGCTGCCTCAACTATTTGAGCGAGCATCTCATCGGGAACCTCCTTTTTAGAGAAGGCTCTATTGGAGCGGCGTCCCCGAATGAGGGTGAGCATTTGTTCCGCAGCCGGATATTGCGTTCTGTTGAGCGGGTGCACCTTTTCTGGCGGGAACTGCTCATGAACAATAGCGTGCTCTGGACAAACAGCCACGCAATGACCACAGGCAATACACATGTCGGAGGTTACCTCAACATGCGACGATTGCAACGAGGTGCTAAAAACAGCAGCAGGACAAATGCGCACACATTTGCCACAACGTGTGCACCCCGAAGTGATATTTATCTCCATATTTATTCTCTATTTCTTCTCCCAAACATTTACGATCTTCCCAACATACATTTTGTGAAAATCTTTCTCTGGATAGTATTTTCCAGCAAAGGTAGAATCGATAAAAGCATCCTCTTTTAAATAATCGGCATATACTTTTTTACACTCTATTACCAAACGCGCTTGTTCGTAATAAACATTTCCCAGCTCTGTTTCTAATGGGATTAGTCCGGTCTCTTTTATTTTATCGTAATCTTTCCCCGATTTAGTTCCACAAAACTGTAAAATATCCCTATCTTTCTCTTCAAAAATAGAGATGGTAAAGTAATCATCTTTC
Source organism: uncultured Lentimicrobiaceae bacterium (assembly GCA_964371885.1). Lineage (GTDB taxonomy): Bacteria > Bacteroidota > Bacteroidia > Bacteroidales > WCHB1-69 > CAYJOY01. The sequence goes on from CAYJOY010000131.1 coordinate 5,000, forward strand.
TCCGTAAAATTGAAAGTGTGGCGTTGCGGGCGGACAAAAGTAAATATTACAGGTTCATTCCACAAGAACCCAAGGGTTCCCCAACTGGCTGTCATCATGTTAAAATCATCTTTTTTTCCTGCGGTTAGCAACATCCAATCGAAACCGATTAACTGAACGGCGTTATCGCTAATTTCTTTAGGGTCAATTTTTTGAAATGTTTTTTCCAGATTTTCTGTTACTACATTACTGTTCTCTTCCATAGGTTTTTCTTGATTGGTGGCGCAACCGAAGCATAATGCGGCTACAGCCATAAGTAATAATTTTTTCATATTTTATATTTTTAAGATTGAATACACGCTGCAAATATTTTTTTTCTAACTGTAATTCATTTTATTTTCAACCGCGAAGATAGTAAAATTATTGCTGTACGCAACCTTTCTCTCCCTTACGCTATCTGCGTCATTTGGTGCACAATAAACTCATCAACGGCACCTTCTGTAGCTTTTACGTATGCTGCTAAATGGGCGTTCCCCATGTGTTGCTGCCACAACTCATAACTTTCCCAATTTTCATGGAATAGAAAAAGGTTCTCATTCTCATTATCTTGATGTAAATCGTAGTTAATACACCCCTCTTCGGCGCGCGTAACCGCTATCAGTTTTAACAATTCACTTTTTACAAAGTCTCTTTTTTCTGGTTTCGCTAAAATGCGCGCTACAATGGTTAATTTTTTCATGTTATATATATTTAAAAATGAATACTTTCGATAATAAACATCATGCTGTTTTTCTCCCAACAAAGATAGTTTTTTTATTGAAGGAAAGCACCACCCTTTTTCTGATGTAGATATTACATTGGTTGGCAAGGAAGTAACCACTGAAATCCTTTCCCAAGTTCTCCTTACAATCGACGACTTGCTGTTACCCTACGAGTTTGACATTTCTATATACCACAAAATACAAAACACTGAATTATTACAACACATTAAAAGAGTGGGGCAACCGTTCTACACCTCTCAACATCACCAAAACAGTGAAATTAGTGCAGTTTAGAATTGTAAAAACACGAAATTAGTGCAAATTGGGTTACGCTATTTATAAATCACAATACAAACAGTACTAAAGTGTAAACGAAACGTGTACACGAAAACGCCATTTCGTGCACATGAGACAGAGAACGTGTTCATGAAAACGCCATTTCGTGTACATGAGAAGGAGAACGTGTACACGAAAACGCCATTTCGTGTACATGAGAAAGAGAACGTGTTCACGAAAACGCCATTTCGTGTACATGAGAAGGAGAACGTGTACACG
>CAYJOY010000132.1:0-6254 GCA_964371885.1 uncultured Lentimicrobiaceae bacterium
AAGAGGCAAAAAAGGTTATTCGCTTTCATGGCTCCGATTTGTGGGAAGAGGCAACGGGCAACTATGCCCCTATTAGAGCAATGGTGGCGAAAGAGACCCACCTGGCTGTGTTCGTTTCTGCAAAGGGGGAACGCTATTATAAGGAGAAGTACCCCTACTGCCCAACGTTGGTATCGCGATTAGGAGCTGTAGATAGAGGCACTGCCGCAAGAAGTAGCGGCGCCGTTTTGAGGGTAGTAAGTTGCTCTAATGTCATCCCTTTAAAACGGATAGATCTAATATTTAAAGCCTTGCAATCTGTTCGCAACGTTACAATAGAATGGACACATATAGGGGGTGGTAATGCCACTCATAAAAAGTATTACGACGATGTTCAAAAAATGGTCGCCGAAAATAGTGTCTCCCATTTAACATGTTGTTTTAAAGGGAGGATGGCAAATGCTGAAGTGTTAGATTATTATGAAAATAACAATATCGACCTTTTTATAAATTTAAGCACCACAGAAGGACTTCCCGTCTCTATAATGGAGGCTATTTCGTTCAATATTCCCGTAATCGCGACAAATGTAGGAGGCACCTCAGAGATCGTAAACGGAGAAACGGGTGTTTTGCTCTCAGAAAATCCCTCGGTAAATGAGGTCGTAGATGCCGTTTCCCATATTAAAAATAAGGCGTTAAATCCGAAGAGGTTTTGGCAACAAAACTACAATGCAATTCAGAATTACGAATCTTTTGCTCATGTTATGCTTCGTTTACTCAATAGTAAAAATCGTTTTGAAATATGAAAATAAAAGTTTGTCATTTCTCATCAGTTCATGCAGCTACCGATGGGCGATTTTTTGAAAAGGAGTGCCGCGCATTAGCACAAGCGGGCTACGAAGTTTATATTGTGGCACCCAATACAAACTTGCAAAAAGATTGCCTTGCACAACGAGCCTTGAAAACAATATTTTCGCCTGAAATTATTGCTTCTCGTCTCATTGATGTTTATGATAAAATCGGTGTAATTCAATCAAAAATGGTTAAAAATAAAAATTCAACCAAAAATGGTTAAAAATAGAAATTTAACCAAAAATGGTTGAATTTCTAAATATTTATACTATTTTTGTAAAATAAAATTAAAAGTTATAACTCAATGAAATTGACAGGAATAATAACGGGAGATATTGTTAAATCGTCGAGAATTAAAAAAGACGATAGGAATAAATTGTTGACGATAATTAAAAATATACCTGTTGAATTAGAAAATATTAGTCCTACAAAAATAGAAATATACAGAGGCGATAGTTTTCAGATATTAGTAGAGAAATCAGAACAAGTATTAAAAATTGCAATTCTTATTAGGGCAAAATTGCGTAGTTGCAATAAAGGATGGGATGCGCGTTTGGCTATTGGTGTTGGAAAAATTGATTTTGAAGCAGAAAACGTTCTAATGTCCGACGGTGAAGCCTTTCAAAATTCAGGAAGAGAATTTGAAGACCTTGGGAAAAGCAGGCTCGCCATTCGCACTTCGTGGAGCGAAGCAAATGATGAGTTAAGAGTAAGCACTGCTTTTGCGGATTATATTATTACAAAATGGACTATGGAACAGGCGCAGGCAGTTTTTCAAGTATTGTCTTTGCCTTTGCCTAAAATTTTACAAGAGGATGTAGCAAAAAAATTAGGAAATTCAATTGCAAACACAAGCAAATTGCTAAGTCGGGCCTCTGAAAAATTAATAAAAAACTACATCGACCGATTTGAAAATATTGTTACTAATCATTCTAAATAATGGAACAAAGTTTAATCATATTACTACGTTTATTTGCTGCTCATATTATTGCAGATTTTGTTTTGCAAAGCGATCGTATGCGAGACGGTAAAAAAGGAGTTATCGAAAATCAAAAAACATCTAAATATTTTTATGTATTGTTGCATAGTTCGATACACGCTGTTTTATCGTATACTTTTGTTGCTCAGTGGAATAATTGGATTATTCCAGTAGTAATATTATTAACTCATTTTGCGATTGATTGCCTAAAATCAATGTGCAAGAAAGAAGGAATAATTTCATTTATAGCAGACCAACTTGCACATATAACAATACTAATATTATTATGGATATGGTTATTTGAATCACAAATAGAATTGTACAATTGGTTAAATGCGATAATAACTAATGAATATATTTTAGCTATAATAATTGCCTATATCTTGGTAACAAAGCCTACTTCGATTATTTTGAATTTATTTTTTAGCAAATGGAACATAGAAGATGATATGAAGGGATTACCTGAAGCTGGCAAATGGATAGGATATTTAGAGCGGATATTAGTTTTAACATTTGTTATAATTAGTCAAATCGAAATGGTGGGATTTTTGTTAGCAGCAAAATCTATTTTTCGTTTTGGAGAACTTAAAAGGGCAAACGAGATAAAAATAACAGAATATATATTAATCGGAACTTTTGCAAGTTTTACAATTGCCTTAATTCTTGGATTTATTGTTACAAAATTTATATGAAAAAAATAAGAGTTTGTCATTTTACTTCAGTTCATCCTTCTAATGATAGGAGAATTTTTGAGAAGGAATGCACTGCCTTGGCGCAGGCTGGATATGAAGTGTATTGGGTTGTCCCAAATGCCAATGAAGAACTGATACATGGAGTGGCAATTGTAAATGTGCCGATTACCTCCCAGAATAGATTTTCTCGTTTTTTGAATACTGCAAGAAGAGTATATGAGAAAGCATTGTCATTAGAGGCTGAAATATACCATTTTCATGACCCAGAGCTGTTGCCATACGGTTTAAAATTAAAGCGAAAAGGAAAAAAAGTAATTTTTGACAGTCACGAATTTTACGGTTTACAAATCAAAGAGAAAAAGTACCTCCCTTCGTGTTTGCGTTCGTTCATTGCTTCTTTGTACATGAAATACGAAGCGTATGTATGTAGAAAACTTGATGCCGTAGTGCAAGTGTGTACTGTAGCGCAAAAAAATTATTTTAAAAATAGGGCTGCAAAGACCATTTTCTTGGCCAATTATCCGAGTTTGGATGACCTTCTGCTGGAAGTAAACAATGCGCCCAAAGAAGATGCCGTGATTCATATTGGAGGATTAACCCATGAACGCGGGATTACGCATCTAGTAGAAACAGCACAGATCATTACTACCTCCATGCGACTTGCAGGGCCCTTTTCATCACAACAATACCAAGATGCGTTAATGCAAATGGAAGGATTTAAAAATGTACAATATCTAGGATTTCTTCCAAAGCAACTAGTAAATAATGAGTTAAAGAAATGTATAGCAGGTATATCTACGCTGTTAAATGTAGGACAATATTATAAAATTGATACGTTGCCAACAAAAGTATACGAGTATATGGCCCTTGCATTACCTGTAATTCTTTCTGATTCCCCGTATAATCAACAGTTGAATAAAATATATAACATTGGAATTTGTGTAGCCGCAGACCAACCACAACAAATAGCAAAAGCCATTCAATACCTCAAAGATAATCCTCAGGAAGCCCAAGAGATGGGTATGAATGGAAAAAAATTAGTACAAGAACAATTTAATTGGGAAATAGAAAAAGAGAAGCTATTACACCTTTATCATACCCTACAAACACAGCAATAAAATGAATATTCTTCTCATCAATCACTACGCAGGTTCACCAGATTTAGGGATGGAATTCCGCCCTTACTACATGGCTAAAGCGTGGCAACAGGCAGGCCACAAGGTTCGTATTATTGGCGCTACCTATTCTCATTTGCGAAAACAGCAACCGCAAAATGAATTCGATTGCATTGATGGCATTCCGTACCAATGGGTAAAAGTAAACGAGTATAGCGGCAATGGAATGGGGCGTGTCCGCTCTATGTTTGCCTTTGTGGGCAAGCTGCTCCTGGGTTATAAAAAACTGCTAGATGGCTTTGTCCCAGAAATGGTAATTGCCTCTTCCACCTATCCACTAGATATTTATCCAGCGCATACTATCGCTAAAAAATATAAGGCTAAATTGGTGTACGAAATCCACGACCTATGGCCCTTGTCGCCCATGTTAATAGGGGGATATTCTAAAAATCACCCTTTTATTGCTATGATGCAACATGCAGAAAATTACGCCTATAAACATGCCGATAAAGTGGTTTCGCTGCTGTGGAATGCAAAAGAGCATGCGGTAGCGCACGGTATGGAACCTCATAAGTTTGCATGTATTCCCAACGGTTACGATCCAGTAGATTGGAATGAGCATAGAACCGAAATCCCCGCCCCACATCACACATTATTATCTCAGCTAAAAAGCGACGGGAAAGTGGTGATAGGTTATGCGGGGGGGCATACCCAGTCGACCGCTCTGCATGTGTTGGTAGCTGCTGCGCAGCAGCTGCAGGAGAATGCCACGCTTGCCTTCGTTTTGGTAGGGAGCGGAAATACTAAAGAAGAATTGATGCACCAAGCGCAACAAATGAATTTGCAAAATATCCATTTTCTGCCACCCGTCGATAAAAAATGTATCCCTCATCTGATACAACATTTCGATATTGTTTTTATGGGAGGAACCCACTCTATATTGCATCAGTACGGCACCTCTTTTAATAAAATGACAGACTATATGTTATCGTCGAAGCCGATAGTATGTGCCATTGATGAACCTAATAATTTGATAGAAAGGTTAGGATGCGGCCTTCGCGTGGAGGCAGAGAATCCTCAGCAAGTAGCCGCCGCCATCACGAAACTTTGCGACATGACGCCAGCAGCGCGCGATGCCATGGGAACCATTGGACGCGAATATGCGGAATCCTCTTTGAGTTATCCTACCCTTGCACAACAGTTTGTTGAGGTGGTGAAAAGTGTGTAAGTCATGAATTTTGGTTCGCCGCTAAATGCTCTTTGAAAATAAGCCCAAAAAAAGTAAGGCTCTTGCAATAATTCTCATTAAACAATGTTATAGAAACGGTGGTTTCCGAAACGGCTGTTTCTATAATAATGATAGTGCGATGAAATTTTACGATAGGACACTGGAATTGAAACAATTACGCGATGTTTAAGTTCGCTCCTTGAGGCATGCGCTATGTGCTGCGAGATAACTTTCTAACATTTTGGTTCCGTTTTGTTTACAAATATGGTCATTTGCTAGAAGTAGGAAACCTAAAATTGTTACGAGAACTCATTCAACGCGATTATGCCACTTTTAGTGGCCTAATGTTAGAACGTTATTTTACAGAAGTGCTCAAAGAGTTGCAACAATATAGCTATATTGGAAGGTATTGGGACCGAAAAGGGGAACATGAAATAGACATTGTTGCCGTAGATACCGCACGCAAAGTGGTTGATCTTTTTGAAATAAAGCGTAATCCAGCTTCTTATCAACCTGCACTTCTTCAACACAAAGGGACCCATTTACTTACTGCCCGCCCCGAACTGCAAAACTATACAATGCACACCCATCTTTTGTCGTTGCTCGATTTGTAAGGAATATGTACAACAGCACGATTGCTGCTTTTGCATAATCTTTAAAGGAGCTCGTTTGAAAAAAAACTTTATTTTTGCAACATCAAAAAAACAGGTAATTATGAAAACACCATTCTTTAATTTTGAAAAATCACTACAAGTTATTCTATATATTGCCAATAAATTAGAACGAAAAGATTTTCATAAAATATTCAAAATATTATATTTTTCCGATAGAGAACATTTGTCTAAATACGGGAGAGTAATAACGGGCGATAGGTACATTGCTATGAATGCTGGGCCCGTGCCCTCCAATATATACGATATTATAAAATCCGTTAAAGGAGATGGTTTTTTTGCAGATAATGCACATCGGTTTACCCCATTTTTTGAAGTTAGAAAAGGTTTTTTCTTAGAACCTAAAAAAGAAGCCGATTTAGATTATTTATCGGAAAGCGATGTTGAGATTTTAGACACAGTATTGGCTCAATGCGCAAATATGAGTTGGAGCGAAATTAAAGATCTTTCTCATGATTATGCTTGGAATAATACCACAAAAGATAGAACCATCCAATTATCGAATATAATGCTTGAAAGTGGTGAAACCGATGATTATATCGATTTTATATCGAATAATTTAAAACTACAGGAGGCTTGTATGTAATATGGAAATTCCTAAAAAGCTATTACAAACTACTATTTCTCGGGGTACTATATTTCACTCTACACTATTTGACAAAATTGAACACGGTAAATTTTTTGTAATAATAGGTGAAAATGATACTGAATGGGTTGGCTATTTTTTTATTAATACTA
>CAYJOY010000133.1:0-2713 GCA_964371885.1 uncultured Lentimicrobiaceae bacterium
CTGTATTAGATTCGGCCGCGTTCGAAGCATTTAAATAAAATGGTCTATTCGACCCAGCAACTGCAAAATCGTTCTCTGATAACATCATATCTAAAGGAAACATGGAAGATGCAATGGATTTATATATTAAATTTAGAGGGCAAGCTCCATCTATTGAACCACTTTTGGAAAAGAGAGGTCTTAAATAATCATCGATGGTGATTACCCTTTTAGGAACAGGCACGTCGCAGGGCATCCCAGTAGTGGGGTGTACCTGCGACGTTTGTTTATCGCCATACTCAAAAGATAAAAGATGGCGTACATCGGCATATATTGAAATGAATGATGTATCGCTTCTCATTGATGCTGGACCAGATTTGCGCCAACAACTGTTGCAAAACAAAATTACGAAAGTAGATGCCATTCTACTAAGCCATGAACACAAAGACCATCTTGGCGGGTTAGACGATATTCGCCCTATCTATTTCCTACAAGGGAAGCCCATCCCTATTTACGCGCAAACACGCGTATTAGAAGTAGTAAAAAAAGATTATGACTATGCATTTCAAAAAAAGCCTTACTCGGGTGTCCCTTCCTTTGAACTGCATCCAATCGAAAATCACCCATTTACTATCAAAAACGTAGAGATTATCCCCATACAAGTAATGCACGCCCAACTGCCCATTTTGGGGTATAGAATTAACAATGTAGCTTATATTACCGACGCTAGTTTTATTACCGATGTCGCGAAGGGGAAATTAAAAGATTTAGACTTGTTAATTATAAACGCATTGCGCCCAAGAGTACACCACTCCCATTTTTCGCTACCACAATCACTGGCACTCATAGAGGAATTACACCCAAAAGAGGCGGTGCTTACCCATGTGAGTCATGAGATAGGGCTGTGGAGCGATTGCTCAAAGCAACTCCCAAAAAATGTAAGGTTAGGGTACGATGGGTTGCGCCTCATCGTTAATTAAGGGCAGCACTATAGCATTGTCTACACGATAGTTGCCGCTGCGTGTTCTCCGTAGTGCCGTAAGATGCCCACCGCTACCTAGTGCTTTCCCAAAATCGCGAGCTATAGAACGGACGTAGGTCCCTTTTGAACAGGTGATCTTAAAATCGACGTCTGGGAGTGCCATTCGGGTAATCTCGAAGGTGTATATATGGATATTTTTAGCCTTAATCTCAGCCTCTTCTCCTTTTCGAGCTAGATCGTAGGCACGTTTCCCATCTATTTTAATGGCAGAGTAATGGGGCGGTATCTGTGCTATTTCTCCCACAAAACTTTGTGCAGCCTGTAATACATCTTCCGATGTAATGTGCTCGTAGGGATATACTTGGTCAATATCGAGTTCTAAATCGAAGCTAGGGGTTGTAGCCCCTAAACGTATGGTGCCTGTATACTCTTTTTCTTCAGCCTGTATAGCATCTATTTGTTTGGTACACTTTCCAATACATACAATAAGTACTCCTGTTGCCAACGGATCTAATGTGCCTGCATGCCCCACCTTAATTTTGGCTTTGTACTTTCTACGTAAAAAGCTTTTCAGTTTAGAAACTACATCGAATGAGGTACATTGGTACGGTTTATCGAAAACAAGCACTTCTCCCTCTATGTTATATTCAACATCGGGAAGGGTAAAGCGGGCTTTATGGATGGTATCTTTTAACATATTGAGAAAATAATGGCTATTACGCCAACTATGAGGCAATAACCGGCAAACCAAAGGAGGTTAGAGCGTTTAACTAATTCTATCATTACCTTACAAGCAAAACATCCCACAATGTAGGCCGCAAAGAAGCCCGCAATGAGCGAACCCGCTGCAATGCCAGATTCGGCAAACGAGAAGTCGCCACCAATTACATCTAATAAAGTAATACCTAATATAGGAATTAATACCATTAAAAAGGAGAATTTGGCCATCTCTTCTTTTTTTATGCCTAATAATAAGCCTGTTGCAATGGTTGTTCCAGAACGAGAAAGCCCTGGCATAACAGCGCATGCTTGTCCAATACCTACAATAAAAGCACTGGCCCAGCCCATCTCTTTCCGTTCTTTAAATTTTACAAGATGAGTTAAGGAAAGAAGTAAAGCTGTAATACATAAGAAGATACCTACAACTAAGATTCCTTCTCCAAACATACTTTCTACCTGATCTTTAAAAAACAATCCTACTACCATGACAGGAACCATAGAGAGAAAAATTTTACCAATATACTGGTTGTTTTTATCCCATTTTAAACTAAATGGCGATTTAAGAAGGGTAAATACCTCTTTCCATAAAATGGTAATGGTACTTAATACAGTTGCGCAGTGCACAATAGTTTCGAAGGCGAGGTTATCGACCGTGCTTACCCCCAAAATCTCCTTTCCTAGTACTAAGTGCCCACTACTACTAATGGGTAAAAACTCGCTTAATCCTTGTAGTATTCCAAGTAGAATTGCTTCTAGTATATTCATTTTATATGTTATTTTCTTTTAGATATTGCTCCCATTTCCATGCCGATTCAACCATCTCTTTAACCCCTAACGTGGCTTCCCAGCCTAAAATATTTTTAGCTTTTGCACTGTTGCTATAAATGGCAGGTATGTCGCCACTACGTCTTTCTCCCACGCTGTAGTTAAGTTTTATTTGTGTTAGCGTTTCAAAGTGATGTATCATTTCAAATACTGAAACACCGTTCCCACTCCCTAAATTAAAAATTTCGAGGTTACTTGTATTTCTTT
>CAYJOY010000133.1:2723-6239 GCA_964371885.1 uncultured Lentimicrobiaceae bacterium
TTTTCTACGAGAAGTTCTAATGCTTTAATGTGTGCTTTTGCAAGATCTACTACATGAATATAATCGCGGATGCAAGAGCCGTCGCGTGTATCGTAATCATTGCCAAAAACAGTGAGATGTGGCAATTTTCCTATTCCCACCTGTGTAAGGATAGGCATTAGATTGTTAGGTTTATCGGGCGATAACTCCCCATTTAATCCCGTTGGATGCCCCCCTACAGGATTGAAATAGCGTAAAATAACAGATTGCAAAGAGGGGTTAGCCCCAGCAATAAAACGGATCATCTCTTCGCCAACCTGTTTGGTGTGTGCATAAGCGCAGAAAGCTTCACCAACCGGTGTTTCTTCCGATACTGGGAGATTTTTTACCTCACCGTAAATAGAACACGACGAAGAGTATATAAAATGAGGCACCTGAAATTGAGTACATGCCTCCAGTAAATTTTCTAAAGAGCGGAGGTTATTTCTATAATAAAGCATAGGCTTTTCATTCGACTCCGATACTGACTTATAGGCAGCAAAATGTATTACCCCTTGAATATCTTTTTCTTGTTTAAAAAGACGAGTAACCCCATCTTTTTCACATAGGTCTACGAGGTAAAAAGGAACCTTTACTCCCGTAATTTTCTCGATGCGTTGCAGTGTTTCGGGGGTAGAGCGCGAACAATTGTCAACGCAAATAGGGGCAAACTTGCCCGTTTCTATTAATTCTATAATGGTGTGCGAGCCAATATAGCCCGTGCCACCGGTTACTAAAACTTTTATTTTACTCATTTTCTGTAAAGTTAACAAAAACACTAAAGTTTAATTTTCCATATTTGCGATGTTGATAGAAGTTAGGGTGCTCTGCGAAATCCCAATCAGCACTGTGTTCTATCACCAACCAACCGTCTGGGTTTAATAATTTTTTTTCAAATACGAGGTTGGCTACCTTATCTACCGTTTTCATTTCGTAAGGTGGGTCAGCAAATATTACGTCGTACTGTACCCTTGAGCGTTCTAGGAATGGGAACACATCACTTCTCACAACTGCTACTTGCTCATAGCCAAGTTTTACAACCGTTTCACGGATAAAATCGGTACAACCTTGATAGTTATCGACGGCAGTAACTGAAATGGCACCCCGCGAGGCGAACTCGTAAGTAATATTGCCCGTGCCTGCAAACAAATCTAAAACAGCAATCCCTTCAAAATTGAAGTAATTGTTAATAATATTAAAGATACTCTCCTTGCCCAAGTCGGTAGTTGGACGCACCGGAAGGTTAGCGGGTGCCTTTATAACACGCCCTCTATTTTTCCCATTTATAATTCGCATAGTTCTATTGTAAAATAGGGTTGTAAAAATTCTAAAACAGCAGCCTCACATCTCGACGCTTTTATTGATAGCGCATTAATATTTAACCCCTCCTCTTTAATAGTATGAGTAAGATAGTATAACACATCAATAGGGGAGGAGACATGAAATGAGGTGGCTAACGTTATATTGTCGTTTTTAATAATATAACACTGTAACAACGATTTGTTTAAGTCGAAAAATAAAGAACTTTTCGAGTTGTTAAAGTTTCTATGTAAATAACTTAGTAAATGAATAACAGAATAATTTTCAAATTCTGCCAACTGCAACGCCTCCTCTTTTGTTAGATAATCAATTAAGATGTACTCTCCAAAAATATCGGTTGATATTTCGTTAATTGCTTCTTTATTAAATTGTAGCGTAAGGTAATCGCTTTTTTTGTTTTCTTGATAAATTTCTCTAGGAACAAGAATTGGTGGTCGCAGTGCAACCACAATTTGTGCAAACTCATGGGTTTGCAAATTATCGGGAGAGAACTTTTCGCCCAAAATCGAAAATCCATCAGCATCAAAGCGGATGGATTTTATGATTGTATTTTCTTGATTTAAGTGAGAAGCTTGCATGTTATTCCCAACTTCCACTTTGCGAAGATTCTGTTAGTGAACCTAACCACATATCTTTATACTGAATTCGATATTGCGTTTCTTCAGCTAAATCACCATAGATTAAGAAACCGAAGAATTTGCTCATTATACCAGCATCAGCTTTCGTAATAGCTTGCTCCATATTAATTAAAATGTCGTCAAGAGGGATGTCTACACGAAATACAGGAATTTCATAAGTATCACTTTTAATACTGCCCAATTGAATTTTGTATTTCTTACCACCCGATTCAGGAAGTACATGGAAAACTCTAAGGATATCATCAGTAATATCTTCATCCATTTCCATGATCTTTTCTTTAGCTGGCACTTGAATAGTATCGTTTTTAATTAAACCTCTTTTAAATGCATCCTCTTCACTTACTCCTTCAGGTATGTTACCAACAGTTTTTATTACATTAATAGTTCCTTGTTCCACAAAAAGTTTTAGTGAGTCGAGGTTGTCGGTGTATACTTTATTCTCATTTTTATAAATAGCTTGAATAGAGCGAAGTGCAGATAAACGTTTGGCAATTTCAGTTTCGCGAGCGTTGTAAACCATTTTAAATTTTTCTGGTCGCATAATACTACGGAATGCTAGCAGTGCTAATCCTAATACAACAATTACTAAGAAAATTTTAAATATTTTTTCTATTTTCATTTTACTTTGAATATTTTAAGTTTATTTTTATTTTATAAGTTACGAATATTGTTATCTTCTACCAGCATAAGGGGCGCCTAAGCGTGCCATGGCACAACGGAATCCGATAAAATCTGTTGATTCATCCTCATCTAAATATCTTCTATTACCAGGAGCCGCCCAATAAGGGATGTCTGCCCAAGAACCACCTTTATATACACGTGCTTTATCACTAATTAAAGAGTATGAATAAGCTTTTTGATTTTTAAGATACATTTTGTCTGTCGATGATTTATCAGCATCTCTTACCCAATCGGCCTCATCATCAACAAGTAACGATGCCCAATCGCCATCAAGGTAGTTTTTGTTGTCTGCTGATCTATAGTTTCTTCTTCTATCATTTTTAAAGTCAGAAACAGGCACCATGGGCACGCGACCAACGCTATCTCTCTCTTCAACAGTTCCATCTTCTAGTAATTTTTGAGTTTCGTAGAAGTTACCTCTGAAAGGGTTATGCTCTTCGGTATCATCGTGAGAACTTTGACGATACACATCCATTACCCACTCAGCTACGTTGCCCGCCATTCCAAACAAACCATAATCGTTTGGCCAGTACGATACACATGGAGAAGTGATGTCTGCTGCATCGTTAAGTCTGCCTGCTGTACCCATATAATCTCCTTTTCCTCTTCTTACGTTAGCAACGAAGTCGCCATAGTATTTTTTATCGTCGGTTCTTAAGAATTGTCCATTCCAAGTGTAAACTTTTCTTTCTAGCACGCGCTCGTTAAGTGTGTTTCCAATTAATCCGTAGGCAGCATATTCCCACTCAGCTTCGGTGGGGAGACGATATTTAGGGAGGAGAATTCCATCTTCCATTTTAACATTACGGTAATCGCCAGTAGAGATATATTGCATTCTTTTATCACTCTCTGCTTCATA
>CAYJOY010000134.1:0-6167 GCA_964371885.1 uncultured Lentimicrobiaceae bacterium
ACCAATAGTTTTCCAGAAAGCATTAAAAGTGCGAGTACTTCCAGTAAAGTGTACGCCAGCAAAGTCTGGAGATGCAAATACTACGTCGCTAATGGTGCCACCACTACCTGGCAAGAAGTTTATAACGCCATCAGGGATGCCAGCTTCTTTAAATACTTCCATTAAATAATAATTAGAAAGAATAGAAGTAGTAGCTGGTTTCCAAACGGTTACATTACCCATTAATACAGGAGCTAGGTTTAAGTTAGCAGCAATAGCTGTAAAGTTAAACGGGCTAATAGCGTATACAAAACCCTCTAGTGCGCGATGCTCGATGCGGTTTATAGTGGTTGTGTCTGAGAATGGCTGCTGAGCATATATTTGCGAGGCGTAGAATGCGTTAAAACGGCAAAAATCTATCGTTTCGCAAGGGGTGTCAATTTCCGCTTGGAAAGGGTTTTTTCCTTGTCCTAACATGGTGGCTGCACTTAATTTATATCTATATTTCTTAGAAATGAGTTCTCCTACTTTCATCATAATTGAAGCGCGCTCAATCCATGGCATTTCTTCCCACTGTTTTTTCGCATCCATGGCGGCATCGATAGCCATTTGCACCTCTTTATCGGTTACTTGATGATAGTTAGCCAGCACATGACCATGCTCGGTTGGCATTACTACTTTTCCCATTTTACCTGTTTTCACCTCTTTTCCACCAATAATTAATGGAATTTCAATTACTTGGTTATATTGTCTTTCCACTTCAGCTTGAAGTGCTGCACGTTCTGGGCTACCAGGAGCGTATGCAAAAATGGGCTCATTAATTGGCTTCTCAAATGTAAATATTTGATTGTTCATAATTTAATTGTTGTTATAATTATTAATTGACTGTCTGTTTTTCTTATTTTTTGTTTTTTCTTTCCCTCCAAATACGGTAACGTTGATATATTTTTTGGGGTTTTCTTTAATATCTATTAAAAGTTTATCTAAATCATTCATCGTAGTTGTTAAACTTGTATAGAATTGATCTTCGTTTAGCAATTTCGCGACATCGCCATCACCATTACTTGCTTTTTCTAGAATTTCTTGAAGTGCTAGTATTGTTTCATTAGTGTTATTTAAGACATGGGCAATATTGGCTTTTATGAGCGTGTCTGCAATATTATCTACCTTACTTATTATCTGTTCTAGCTGAGGAGCCGAATTGGCTAAAGTGGCACTAAACTTATTAAGGTTGGTTATAAGTGAGGCTATTTCACTTTTTTTGTCCCCCATTAAATCGTTTAGGTTGTTGGTCGTTTCTGTAAGATTTTCGATTATTAGTGTGAGGCTATTTTTTCCATTTTCTGCAACATTTAGGGTTTGATTAAGGGAGTGCGTTATAGAGTCTACACTTGTTAGGATACTTGATATCTGCGTTTTCATTCCATCTATACCATCTAAAAGCCCTTCTTGCACAGTTAAATCGAGGGTATCGCCTTTTTGCATATATGTTTTTGAGGTCCCAAGGCGCAAGTGAACTTTAACTCCGCCCATGATATCTGACACTATTTCAAATCTCGAGTCATCAGGTATTTGCATATCTTGTGTTAGAAGATATTCAGCTACGATAGTAACAGGGTTATCGTCTACCATTTCAGTGCTCATTACTTTCCCTATTTTGAAGCCGTTTACATATATTTGTGCACCAGGATGAATGCCACCACCATATTCAAAAACTGAGTAATAGTTAATTCTTTTACTAAACATTTCCAACCCTTTTAGAAAGGAGGCTCCGAAATAGAGTATAACACCCGCAGCTATGCAAAACAGGGCAACTTTCATTGCTTTTGCATTATGAACTTCTTGTTTTTTGTTTTTATTATCTTGCATTTCACACTTTTTAAAAATCTATCCGCGATAAATATTTAATTTTCATCATTATTATATCTTCAAGCGAGAAATCGTCGTCGCCCAATTCATCCAAAATTTCTTCTGGGGTATAGGTTTCAGAATCATCTTCTAGGTAATCTAATATATCCTCTTGTCTATAGGGGTCAATTACTCTATCAATGTAATAAGATATATTTAATTTTGTTCCCGACTCAACAATAGTAAGCATTACCCCGAGCAGTTCGAGCATTTCCAAACCTTTAGCCGATGCTATATCTTCTAAGTCCAAACACTTATCTACACTTTGTATTACAAAAGGTTTTATTGCAGATTTGTTGAGCACCGATTTTACAACAAGGTCTTGCGGGCGGATAATCTCATTATCTTCTACATATTGTTTAATAAGGTCGGTAAACTGTTTGCTATATTTTTTTGATTTTCCTTGTCCTACTCCGGTAATGTGTTTCATTTCATCGGTTGAGATAGGGTATTGAATACACATATCTTCGAGTGTGGGGTCTTGGAAAATTTGGTAGGGAGGACATCCTTCATCTTGTGCAATATCTTTTCTTAACTTTTTCAACATTGAAAAGAGCACTTTATCGGTGGCACCTTCACCTGCAATAATCATAGGTTCGTCGCTCACTTCCTCATCTTCGTCTACCATGCTAATAGGTTTATTTACTTGCAACGGATAAGGTAATTCGAGATATTTATACCCTTTTTTTGAGATTTTAAGGAGGCCGTAGTTTTCTATATCTTTGGTTAACAGTTGCTCGAAGAGTGCTATTCTTATTACACTTCCCCAGAATTTCTCATCGAAATCTTTTCCTTCGCCAAATTGTTTTAGTTTATCATGCTTATACTTTACTATTAGAGTTGTTTTTTTCCCTACTAGTATGTCTATAATATGGCTTTCTTGAAACTGTTGTTTCACAGCGTCAATTACTTCTATTGCAATTTGTATCTGTTCAGCTGCATTAATTTTGGGTTTTGGATGTAGGCAAACATTACATTTTCCGCAATTTTCTTCTTTATATTTTTCTCCAAAATACTGTAGTATATGTTTTCTTCTACAAATTGTAGATTCGGCGTATGCCGCTGTTTCTGCTAACAGTTGTTTTACTATTTCTTGTTCGGCTACTGTTTTTTTACTTGAGAATTTTTCGAGTTTATAAAGGTCTTTCACGTCGTAGAACGCGATGCAATTTCCTTCTCCGTCGTCGCGTCCTGCACGTCCTGTTTCTTGATAATAACCTTCAAGGCTTTTAGGCATATCGTAGTGAATTACGAAGCGGACATCTGGCTTATCAATACCCATTCCAAAAGCAATGGTAGCTACTACTACGTCTACCTCTTCCATAAGGAATGCATCTTGATTAGCAACACGTGTATGCGAGTCTAAACCAGCATGATAAGGAATAGCTTTAATATTATTTGCTTGTAAGAAGGCAGCTAGTTCTTCTACTTTTTTTCTACTTAAACAATATACAATTCCCGATTTTCCGTTATGACTTTTTATATATTTTACGATATCTTTCTCTACGTCTTTCGTTTTCTCTCGCACCTCGTAATAGAGGTTTGGTCTATTGAATGACGAGATAAAGAGACCAGCTTTTTCTATTTTTAAATTTTTTTGAATATCGCTTTGTACTTTTGGAGTAGCCGTTGCGGTGAGTGCTATTAGTGGCACTTTATGCCCTATTTTATTAATTATCTCACGGATTCTTCGATATTCAGGACGGAAGTCGTGCCCCCACTCTGAGATACAGTGCACCTCATCGATGGCGAAGAACGATATTTCTATCTCTTTGAAGAAGTCTATGTTTTCATCTTTTATTAGTGTTTCTGGTGCTACGTATAGCAGTTTTGTTTTTCCAGATAGTAAGTCTTCTTTTACTGTTCTCACTTCACCTCTACTCAACGATGAGTTTAGGAAGTGCGCTATCCCTAAATCGGTACCAAAATTTCGTATAGCGTCTACTTGATTTTTCATTAAAGCAATCAGTGGCGATATAATAATGGCCGTCCCACTGGCAAGTAGCGCTGGTAACTGATAACACAGCGATTTACCGCCACCCGTGGGCATTATAACGAAACAGTCTCTGTTTTCGAATAACGCTTTAATAATTTCTAACTGATTTCCTTTAAAACTATCAAAACCAAAAAAGGTTTTGAGTTGTTCATATAATTCTTTCTCAGTAATGTTTCTCATTTTTGCATCTTGATTTTATGGAAACAAAATTAAGAAAAAAATCTGATTGTTGAACTTTTTTCTTCATTTTTTGTTTATTTTTTTATTTTTCTTATAATCAACTATTTACTCTTAAAAATATTTATTTTTCGACAAATACTGCTGCACATAGTCTTTCACAGCGAGCTCTAAACTTCTGAAAGGTTTCCTAAAACGCGCATCTCTTAATTTTGAGATATCAGCTTCTGTAAAATATTGATAATTGTCTCTCATATCCTCGGGGAGATCAATCAAATCTATATGTTCTGTCATTTTCATTACTTTAAAGGTAGCGGCTGCAAGGGCTCTATATGAACGGGCGTACCCTGTACCGAGGTTGTAAACTCCCGATTTTGGGGCATGATGCAGAAACCAATAAATTACATTTACCACATCTTTTACATAAATAAAGTCGCTTAATTGTTCACCGTCGGCATAGTCATGGTGGGACGAACGGTAGAGTTTTACATTTCCTGTTTTTTGTATTTGCTGAAATGCGTGGAACACCTCCGATGCCATTCTTCCTTTATGGTATTCGTTAGGTCCAAACACGTTAAAGAGTTTAAATCCCACCCAAAATGGCGGTGTTCTGTCTTGCTTCAGTATCCATTTATCGAATTCATGTTTTGATTGGGCATAAGGATTTAGAGGCGATAGTTTTGGAATTAGCAACTCGCTATCGCTATAGCCAAAGTCTCCCTTGCCGTAAGTTTCAGCAGAGGAGGCATATATAAATGGGATCGAATACTTTGTAGCTACCGACCATAATCGTTGCGAATAGGCTAGATTGAGATTTTCGAAGATGCTACAATCGAGTTCGGCCGTGTTTGTACGTGCCCCTAAGTGGATAATAGCTGTTATTTTTGAGTGATTATTTTCGAGATAAGGAAAAAATTCGTCGCGATGAACTAGCTCTAGGTATTGTTTGTTTTTCCAATTTTCTTTTTTATCTGGGTTCGAGAAATCGTCCACCAATATGAGTTGATTACTCCCCATAGCATTGAGCTTTGCAACCATGCAGCTCCCTATAAAACCAGCAGCTCCAGTAACTACAATCATTGTACTAGTGTTTAAATGTATTATTTAGATGTTGTTTTCTACTGTTTACTTCTTAGGGCACGACATTTTGAGCAACCATCGCACATTAACATACTCTCTGTGACGTTAACTTCTCTCGTTACCTCTCCTATGGTATCGAAAAACAGCCATTTACCACTACATACACCGTGAGTATAGTGTTGCAAGTATAGTAGTTGTCCATTATCGTGATAAATTTTATAATCGCCATCGGGTTTTCCATTCACATAAAAAGCTTCGGTTTGCACGGTTCCATTTTTAAAGAATGCTTTCCACGCTCCAACCCGTTTTCCATTCTCCATTCGTCCACCCATAAATTCATTATTATTTTCGTAGTAGCTAACCTGCCCTATAATGGCGCGATTTTCTTTGGGTTGATTTCTCTTATAATAATTAACAATTTGCGGTGTAGAATCGGGATAATATTTTACTACAACTGCTTCTTCAGTTTCGAGGTCGAAGAGGTTTATTAGTTTTTCATCTTTACTACTGCACGAAACGAGCAAAGATAGGATTAGCAATGTAATGATATTTTTAAGTTTCATTATTTCTGTTAGTTATTTTTATTCATTATTATTTAAACATATACATTCTGTATTATTCATACAGTCCTTTTTTTCGTCCAAAATGGTATGCTACGTAGGCGGAGAGGTAAAAAGGCTTTACTCCGCTTCCTGCCATCAATTCTACAGGGGGTACTATTACATCTACCGACACTCCCACTTCTAGCATTTGAATATTATCGTTATTTTTACTAAAATCGAAATTAATTCCTGTTTTCGCGTATGCCCCTGGGCGCAATGCTATTTTATGAAATCGAGAAAAGAACGGAGCTGCGCCTATAATATTGCCGAGGTTGTGTATTTCGGGGTCGTATCGTTCAATTTCGGTTGTATAATATTCTCCTCCAGGGGAGATGTGTGCTATTTCTAAATAGGTAGGTAATCCTATTCCGAGGGTAGCTCCAAAATTAAAGAGGAATGCTACCTCTACCCCACCCCAATAAGGC
>CAYJOY010000135.1:0-6125 GCA_964371885.1 uncultured Lentimicrobiaceae bacterium
GTTGCTTCTGTTCCTCCTCTTTGAGGCGCTGAAACTCCTTAATGAAGTATAGTTCAAACTCAACGGAGATCCAACTTGCAAATTTAAATGCGATGTCTTTGTGTGCAAACGTGCCCCCATATCTACCCGATTTTGACGTTATACCAATTGCGTTAGTACTTGCAATCCACTTTTGGGGTGAAAGAGTGAAAGCGTTCAATCCAGCTTCCGTTTTAAACCCCGCACACACTGCTCTCAAACCCCTCGAATTCGAGGGGTTTAAAATTGGGCTGCAAAAGAGTTGCCCCAGTCCTCTTCTGTAACCGTTGTGGCAGCTTCCTCTCGTTGGGTGGTGGAAATTTTGAAATAAAAAGTATTTTTTTTCAAAAAAAATAAATGCTTTTTTACTTGTAATTTTTGCAAATAACGCATTGTTTATTGAAAAATATGAAAAAAATGTAAAAATTAATGACTAATATTTTTTTTATAATCTTCGTTAATATTTTTATTATATGGGCTTTATATGAAAAATAATTGTATTTTCGCGGGCAAAATAAATGAAAATAGAAGGAACTGAAATCAGTTGAGTACTATGTAAATGTATTATACAATGAAGAAAATAGAACCAGAAATAGTTACAGAGAATATATCAGAAGTAGAGGTAAATAATATTGACAACAAAAATAAGGTGATTGACTCTTTTAATGAACTTATGGAGGGATATGAATGTAGCACCCCATCACAAACCTACTATAAACCTCATTTTTTTGAACAATATTCAGCTTTTGACAAAAGCATTAAAACGGTAAGTGTAACTTCATTAAACTAAAATTACGTGCCTACTTGGAGTGAAATATTACGGGAATGCCAAACGCAAGGAGAGCAAGGTCTTCAGATAGATTATGGAAAAGTTGAAAGCAAACGCATTCAATATCTTTCGGAGATAAGTAATTACACTCAACGTAATACTATTGCGTATTATTCGGGGTGGATGTACCGAAATGCTGAGGATGCTTCTATTAACGATAAGGATATAAATGCCTTTATGGAAACAGTTGCTGGGCTTGATAATTCTAAAGGACTTGATTTAATATTGCACACTCCAGGAGGTGAAATTGCAGCTACAGAACATATTATCAATTATCTTCAATCAATATTCGGTACAGATATTAGGGCAATTGTTCCTCAAATGGCTATGTCCGCAGGCACCATGATTTCAGTATCCTGTAAAGAAATAATCATGGGCAAGCAATCTTCCTTGGGACCTTTCGATCCACAATTGGGAGGGGTAGCCTGTCAATCTGTAATCAGCGAATTTGAAAGGGCAAAAGAAGATGTAAGAAAAGCCCCTCACTCTTTAGGATTGTGGCAAACTATTATTGGAAAATACAATCCAACGTTCATTCTATCATGTGAGCAAGCGATTGAGCTTACCAACGAGCTTGCGGATAAAGTGTTGCTACGTTCTATTGCATGCCATGATACACGTAATGCAATAAAAAGGGTATTTAATGACAATACAACAAGTAAAATTCATAGCCGACATTTTTCAAAAGAAAAAGCTAAAGCAGCAGGATTAAACATTAAAGACTTAGAAGATGACCAACAATTTCAGGATTTAATTTTGAGTTATCACCATTCATGTATTATTACACTTGAAACCACATCAATTGTTAAAATGCTTGAAAATCAGGATGCAAAAAGGTATTTAAGGACAATATAGTAAAATATTTTACTATATTTACACGTCAGAGCAATCTACAACAATATTTGCAAATCTCGTATAGCTCTTGAAAACAAATCGGCATTATTTTTCACATTTTAGCACATCACACCAATCCTACCCCTCTCTACAAATCTCAATTCGGAAGCCTAAGGCTTCAATAATGCGATAAAAAAGGCCAGCGCCAGGCTCTATACTTCCCCTTTCAATACGAGAAATGTAGGACTTATTAACGCCTACTTTTTCCGCTAACTCCGATTGGGTTATTTTCATCTGCTTCCTTGCATCGAGAATAACCTGCCCTACACAAAACGCGTAAGCCTCTTTTCTAAATTCTTCCCGCTGGGTTGTTCCCACTTTGCCGTATAAATCATCTAATACGGCATCCATACTCGATAAATTAGGATTTTGGTTTTGTTGCATAGTAGTAGGATATCAGTCTTTCTTCTTTCATCCTGCAAAAATACACAATTAAGTTTACAAATATAGCAACTATTTATTTATTTTTTAAAAAGTTTATAGCTCCTGTATTAGTAACACTAATCCTCTAACTGTTAAAATAGAGAAGGCTTTTAAACTACTTCCTTTTTAATTCCCTCGAATTCGAGGAAATTAGAATTGGGCTGCAAAAGAGTTGCCCCGAGCCATGCTAAACCCTCGACGTCATTGCGGCCTACGCGCTGCAATCTCTTGATTGTAAGCGTGTACCGTGAATGGAAAAGACTGCGGAGCAAGTCCGCAATGACGTCGATAAAGGGGGTAATGACGTCGTTGAATGTGCCGTCATGACGACGTCAATAATTATTTTTTATCTCTAATAAAATATTCAACTGTATTTGAAAGTTATTATAAT
This sequence comes from uncultured Lentimicrobiaceae bacterium, assembly GCA_964371885.1. Lineage (GTDB taxonomy): Bacteria > Bacteroidota > Bacteroidia > Bacteroidales > WCHB1-69 > CAYJOY01. Next base: position 2,556 of record CAYJOY010000135.1, read on the forward strand.
TATTAAAAATTTTCAGTTATGATTGAAATATTGAACTCTATACGAAAATATAACTTTTGGAACAACAATAGTATTGATTCTGGCTACGAACGCACATTGTACACCGAAAAAATTGGGCAATATATTGGCAACAAATTGGTGAAAGTGCTAGTGGGGCAACGACGTGCTGGAAAAAGTTATATTCTGCGACAAAGTGTTACGCGATATCGTGGCACGATTTAAAGTTAAAGATGTAAAGTTGCTCGACGACCTCTTTGTGTATCTGGTAAATAATGCAGCAAATATCATCTCTATCACCAATATTATCAATTTTTTTGCCACTAAAAAGCGTAAAACCAACTACGAAACCCTATCTTCGTATGTTCACTATCTCGAAAGTTCGTTTCTGGTGCATAGAGCCGAAAGGTATAGCATAAAAGGGAAAGAGACCATTTCGGGCAATTGCAAGTATTATCTTAACGATTTGAGCTATCGCAATTATTTATATGCTGGCTACGGTTATGGATTGGGATATTTATTAGAAAATGCAGTATATCTGTCTCTTCGTCGAGCCGGCTACCAAGTATATGTGGGTGTGGTGAAAAATACAGAAGTCGATTTTGTAGCTATTAAAGATGATAAACGTCTCTATTTTCAGGTTGCGCTCCACCTTACAGAAGAGCAAACGATGGGAAGAGAGTACCGATCCCTAAAATTGATTGAAGATAATTTCGATAAATACGTAGTGAGTATGGATGATTACAAAATTCCCAACCTCGAAGGGATTAAACATATAGCGGCTTGGGAGCTAGATACAGCGCTAAATTAGGATATAGTGGTTTTGTTTGTAAATGTCACAGCAAAACCCACCCATTTCGCTTATATCCATCTCCTCCTCAAAGCTCAACCCCAAAACCATCCCACTTTGCCTTGTCTTTTTAATCCCAATCAAATTCGAGGGAGGTGAAATTGGGCTGCTACAGAGAATGTTGGGTAAAGTGCATTTGATTTTTGAAACTCTACAATATTTATTAATAATCGCCGTTTTGTTTTTTAATAATTTGGCTGACTCATACTTTTATAACAATGAACTCAAATACTATACATACTATTGGACATCACACTTGCCAGAAATCTACTGAAGTTTACCTATTAACGAATGCCCCATTTAAAAGTTGTCGTAGCAGCGAAAACGATACTGTTTGCTATCCTTACCTTGGCGAGGGGTACTATTTTTGGGATAACAATCTAAAGTCGGCAGAATGGTGGGGGAAAACTCATTATAACAACAGTTATTCTATTATAAAAATTGATTTAGTATTGGAAGGCGAAGACTTTTTAGATTTAACATGAAAGAGATTCAAACTATATTAGACAAAATAGACGCGTTTTACGAGGAAACTCCAAAGGAAACCATCGATCAATTATTTTCGAATGTAAGAGGGTGTAACTTTGACAGCCCTACTATGGAAGAATATTTGTCGTGTTTTCATACCCAATATAATGCGTTTAATAACGATTATGAATACAATTCCATGAAAACCGTTGTAAATAGCAATGGATGCTTTTTACTGGAAAATTCTATCTTTATCCCACAAGAAAACAATAGGTATGATGACTCAAAAAAATACATTACAGCCGCATAAAGTTATGAAAGAAGCAAAGTTACAAGATGCTATATCCCTTCTACATTTTAAAGTAGAAAAATGTCATTTCATCAATGATTCAGCGTTCAATAGTGAAGATATATCTATGAAATTTCAATTTGCGACTGGATTCCGTGAAAGTGAATGTAATACATTTCAAGTGAAATTTCTTATAGAATTATCTTCTTCCCATAGTTTATTTTCTATTAATATTGAGACTTCTACACTATTTTCAACGAACAATGCAATAACTGATGAATTTAAAAATTCAGATTTAGCAACTATTAATGCACCAGCTATCGCATTTCCTTTTTTACGAAGTTTTATACAAACATTTTGTGTGAATGCTGGCATTGCTCCCATTGTTCTCCCTGCTTTCAATTTCGCAGAAGCAAAATAGAGACAAGGTAGATAGTTGTTTGCAAATCTCATTTAGTAATATCCCTTATTTTCCTTCCCCATCAAAACCCCCACCGAACCCCTGCCCAAAACGATTGTGGTGGGATTACATAGTGGGTGGTGGTGAATGCGGTGCCGTTGAGGTGCTCTACGGTATAGTGTGATGCGTTGAGGAGGTTTTGGGCTTCAAACAAGAGCTCCCACTGTTTGTAGATTTTCCATTGTGCCGTTGCTCCTAACAAGAAAAGGGTGGCGTTTTCTGTCGTGAGATAGCTTCCTTCTAAGGTGAGGTTTACCCCTTTCACAGGAGAGAAGGTAATACTCCCCGATTGGTTTAAAAGCCAACTGTTTACAGAAACCTCATCGAGGAGATGGATTGAAAAAGTGCCCAAATATTGTGCGCTGAGCCATTGCATTATCTTTTTATTGGCCTTAACATTTGCCTTCCACTGATGAAGGGTGTAGTGCGTTAGCACACTATTTTGCAGTGATTCCCCTTCCGAAAATAGGTAGTGCAAAGCTATCGAAGCACTTCCCCCTTTGTACCCCTTCCCCGCACTCACATTGGCCGACGCCACAGTACCTTTGGAGGTTCCTTCTGCAAAACTGTTGATAAGATATTCTCCCTTAAAAGATTGAGAAAGAGTGAAAGGATTGAGATGGGTACTGTATTGCGCCCCACCATTGACAAACAACAACGATAGTGGGTTTTTATAGGCAAATTGCAATGAGCCGTAGAGACTTTTTTCTGATAAAAATTCTGTAATGCCGTAACTTATGGTTCTGTAATCGTTAAAAACAGGACCTGTGTAGAAATTATAGCTCGACACTGGGCGTTGCGTAATGCCCCCATTTATTTTTAAGGAAAAGCGCGCCGAAATGGGAAACTTGGCGTAGGCTGAAAGCGAAGGGATAAAACACTCTTGCCCAATATAGTAGCTTAATGGCGCATCTAGCGTTAGTACCAATCCCTTACGAGAACGGTACTCCGCATGCGGGTTCAAATAGAGATGAGTATACGAGAAGTTATAATCGTGTATATTCTGAAAATAGTAGTGCACTCCCGTTTTCGTAAAGAGACTCCATCCGCCCTGTTTATAACCATAAGAGATTCGCGTGTTGGAGCTAAACGCACTCGCATGTAAGGTTTGATTCCATTGGTCAATTACCGTTAATGCCTGCGGTTTTGAAGTGTATCCATTATAAGATGAGATGTTTAAAGTGTTATCTCCTAGCCGTTTAATGAGTTCAAAGTGGTTGCTGTAATGTTGATTGGAGATAGCGCCCTGCTGCTCATTAGGATAAGTTCCAGTGGTTGTTTTTACCATATTGTTATCGCTAATGGCTCCTTTAAGGGTATTGCGGAGGTAAAACTTTTTGGCATTGGTTGTGAGGGTAATGTTGGCAGCGGCCGTTTGTTCATGTTCGTTTGTATGCTCATTTTCTTGCAGATACAGGGTGCTATCTTGTAAAAAGTAGTCCGTTTCTCGTTCATTTTGGTAATGAAAGTTGCTGTTAGTAAGGGTTACATTCCCCTTTATATCGC
>CAYJOY010000136.1:0-6114 GCA_964371885.1 uncultured Lentimicrobiaceae bacterium
ATTCAAAAACTGGTCAGATATAAATTTCCCATCTAGGTATCTTTTAGAGGGGGCATTAATGAGGTCTAAGTTTTCCCAATCGGGAATTGAAACACGTAGGTAGGCACTCTTAGAGAGTTTCGGGATAGCATAATATACGAAGTGCGCTTTTTCCCCTTTGGTCTCTAATTGCACTGTTTTATATTGATTGTTAGAATAAACAGTATGGGGTTTAGCTACAACAAACTCTTTCCCTAACATAGATTGTTGAGTTGCAATTAGGGGAGCTGGAGCCGATGTGGTTTGATCTGACCCCGAGAATTCCAATTCTATCACTTCATCTTCTACATAATTCTGACTAAACGTCATGGTATTAAAATCGGTTTCCAAATCGTCTAATGCTGATGAAGAGGAGCGTCCTGGGGTGACGCTTACATTGCCACCGGTTTCACGTTGTGGCAACCTGTAAGGGGGCGGCTCAACCAGCTGGCTCTCTCCATTGGGGTTTTCTGTTGAGAATATGAGTGGTACATCTAACCAATCTTCTTGCGTAGATTGTGCTACGCGCGCTTTTAGCAAGAAAGAGACATTGTTATCATCTGAAGTAATATTAAGATCATAAATAGGTTTCCATGAGGCATTACCTACTAAATAGTTATAGTTAACTACCGTATTCGGGAGCGCTCGCTCTGCATAAATAGTAACTTTAATCCAACTATCGTAATAAAAATTCCGCATTTCGCGTGACTCTCCTTGCATCATATTTTCCCATGCAAAATTGAGTTGATTAATGGTTTGTCGCACCTCTTTTTGCAACTTGTATTGCTCAGTTAAAGCGAGATGTAGTTCTTCCGTTTTTTCACGATAAAACGCCATTGCTGCCTCCCATTGTGGAATGGAGTCGGGGGAGGTAGAAGGGGTAAATATCTTTAGGTTGTTCAACGCCGCTTGCTCTTTCTGGAGTGCGCTAATGGAATGGGAAATAGCATCGCGTGCCTCTTCCATAATTGTTAAAGAATCTTCAATACTCGATAACCTAGCGATCTCAGCTGCGGTAAGTCGCCCCTCTCTATTTTTTTCGTAAGGGATTGTTAGAAATTGTGGGGTAAAATCGGTAACAATGTATCCTGTACCTCCATGAAACTGTAGCGAGGTCTGCCGCAAGTGGGGAGAATTATCTTTAATCAGAATCTCATTATACCCCTCTACTAATGATACAATAGCCGTTTTTTCTACCATTGCATGGTTTTGATAAAGTGTTACTCTCTCTATTTTATTCTGAGCAGTTATTTGTGCAAAAACTGGCAACAACCCCACCAGGAAAAAAGGGACTAAAAACTTCGCTAAGATTTTTTTCATATTCATAAACTTTAAAATGATTTGCAAATTGAGGTAAAGATTAAATTACTATTCTAATATAAACTCCATCGATTTAGGGTAGCGTACGGTATACGAAATGGTGATACTTTTGCTTTCTTGTGGGGCGAGTGCTATTTTATCCCAGGTAACAACTCCTGTTTTTTCATTACGGACGCCCCCCGCCACATCATACGCTAAAATTTTTATTTCTTCGCGCGTACTTATTGGAATTTGGTCTTGTAACTGCACCTCCACTTTTTGCTGCGCATTATTGTTTTTTAGGATAATCTCTATCGTTACCGTTGTTTCGTAATTCCCTATTTTATTTTGTACTTTCTTGGTTACATTCCTATCTACAAAAATTCTCCTATCGGGTCCAATATCTAACAATAAGGTATCTTTCCCATAATTAGGGATTAACAGCAACGACGACACATACTTTCCATCTAGGTAATTTTTCGCTTCGGCCTCTAACAAACCTATGCTTTCCCATTCTGGAATTTCTGCGCGGAGGTAGGCTGTTTTTGCATGTTTGGGGATAGCGTGATATGTGTGTAGAGCATTTACCGTTCTATCATCTAATGCAATAGACTTAGTAGGGTTAGCAGAAAGGATGGTTTGTGGCATATTAACTACATACTCCTGACCTAACCGACTTCGTTGAGAGGTAACATAATTATCAATATCAAAAATTGGAGCTTTCTCTTTTTGTGAAGATTCACGAACTCGTACCCCATCTATTATCATTTGTTCATTACCCAATCTATTCCCTCTGTACGACCCTGCTGGTGCAGGAGTTGCAACATAAGTGGGCAAAATAAACGTGGTTAGCTCCTGTAAATTCGTCGTTTCAGAAGGGTCCTCCGTTGAAAAAACGAGTTGCACATTTACCCAATCTTCATTGGTATTCTGCGTTACTTTCCCCTTTAAATAAAACGAGGTGGTATGGGTTTCCGAATTAATCTTCACATCATAAATTGGTTTCCAGGTGGCTTCGGTAACCATATAACTATAATTAATAGCGGCATTCTCTATATTATTATTGGCTACAATAGTAACTGCAAACCAATATTCATTGCGTTTTTGCTCCACAGGGAGGTAATTTCCTTGTAATAATAAATCTTGACGATAGTACAGACGATCGATAATTGTTTGAAGTCCCTTTTCTCGCTCGGCATTCTCCCAAATTCTTTTCTGCAACGCTAACTTTTTATCCGTATAAAAATTCATCGTATTTTCCCAATCAGCAATAGAATCGCCATTTTCTTGCTTCGAAAAAATAGGCAAATTGGCAAGTGTAGCCTGCTCTTCAACTAAAACTGTAGCATGGTATTTTATTGCTTGCAACTCGTTTTTCATCTCCTTTATTGAATCTCTTATGGTACTCATTACCTTTATATTTTCTTTCGACAATATATTTTCCCACGACTTTGGATATGGTACATTATTATATTGCACCGTAAAATCGGTAATTAAATAGGACGGATTATCTTCAAAGTTGACCGAATTGCGGATTAAAGTGTTGGAATTTCCTCGCAAAAGAATGGTATTATTCCCTTTTTGTAGGTTAACAGTAGCCGTTTTCTCCACCATAGCCTGGTAACGATAGAGGGTTACTTTGTTAATTTTTGTAACAACTTCTTCCTGGCCATTTGCAGAAACTGTGAATTGCAATAATACTATTGCAAGTAAAACTGATTGTAGATTCTTTCTCATAACAACTAATTATATATTACAAACATGGCGCGAAGATAGCAATTTTTTTATCACATCGTTACATAAATCATGAATAAAAAAATCAATCAGAATAAAAATGAAACAAAAATACCTTGCATTGCAAAGTACTAAAATATTTATATATATTTGCATCGCCAAAATATTTTAAAAATAAAGTAGTAAAACAATGAGAAAGACAGTGCATGTTAGTATAGGTAACAGTCCTTACATTTTAAATGAAGATGCTTATATTAAGTTAGATATATACTTAAAAAACTTTCGTTCACGAATGGATGTAGGTATTCAGGCAACGGAGGTGATGGAAGATTTAGAGTTAAGAATTGCGGAAATCCTCAACGAAAAGCTTCAAAATTCGCATCAAATAGTGAATATTGAGATGGTAAACAGTGTGATTATGCAGATGGGAATGCCCGATGGAAGCGAGCCCGACAGCAGTTATGGCGAGCGCGCATACCCACATAGCAAGGGTGGAAAACGTTTTTTCCGCGATACCGACGATGTTGTTTTGGGTGGTGTGTGCAGTGGCTGTGCATTATATTTCAACATCAACCTCACAATAGTGCGGTTCATAACTATTTTTTCAGTATTTTTCCTCCCCTTATTATTTGCATATATCATTTTATGGATTATTGTCCCAGAGGCCAAAAGTCCGGCAGAAAAGTGCCTACTACGCGGTCTTCCCCTTACCCCCGAAAATCTAACCATGTTCACCTATTCTAATTAAAAACAACATGAATAATAGTGTAAATATAGAAAATGTAAAGTCGCAAATGCGGCGCGGCGTGCTAGAGTATTGCATTCTCAGCATTCTCAACAACGAGGATTGTTACGCCTCTTCCATAATAACAAAGATGAAAGCGGCCAAAATGATTGTGGTGGAGGGAACCCTCTACCCTCTTTTAATCCGACAAAAGAACCAAGGGCTCCTTAGTTATAGATGGGAGGAGTCGACGCAGGGGCCACCCCGAAAATACTACGCCATTACCGAAAAGGGAAAAAGTCAGTTGGCAGAAATGGACGCGGCATGGGAGGAGGTGGTAGAAACCATCCATTTAATTAGAGGTAATAAATAAAGTAAACAGCAAGCATTATTAATAACAATAGCAATGAAAAAAATTATAACCATCAATATTAGTCATTTTTCTTTTAATATAGAAGAAGATGCGTATCAAATCACCAATCAATACCTTGACAAGCTGCGCCATCACTACGGAGACAAAGAGCATGGCAAAGAGATTACAGACAGCATAGAGGAGCGTATGGCAGAGCTCTTTACGGAGCGTTTAGGCCATACTAAAATCATTACTATTAGCATGGCGCATGAGGTAATGGCCATATTAGGCGACCCCATAGAGATTGACCCTAACTACGAGGGGGACGACCCACAAGAAGAGACAGAGAAGGTAAAAAAGCAGTTCTTCCGTAACGTAAAAGAAGGAAAACTAGGAGGGGTATTGGCAGGGATAGCAGTTTATATTGGACAAGACATTACCATGGTTCGCCTCATCTTTACCGGGTTATTCCTACTGTTTCTGTTCACCTTTATTAATGGTTCTGGAGCCATGATTTTAGGGTATTTAGTTTTATGGCTTATAGTTCCGCCTGCTAACACCGTTTCGCGCCGCTGTGCCATGCATGGAGAATCGTTACACATTGAAAATATCAAGAAAAAAATAGAGGAAGGGGCGCAACAATTTTCGAAAGAGATAAAAGAGATGCGTTCGCCTATAGGGGATAAATTAGGGAGAACATTAGAGCTTGTGTTTGGAATTATATTACTATGCTTAAGCATTTTGGGCATTACCGCTATTGGCACAACGCTACTTGGGTTTCAGTACTACGGAGCGCTACAAACCATTTTTCACTTCTCATCATGGCTCACCGTTGCGCTAATTCTAGCCATTTCCCTGCCATTCATTGGTTGGATGTACGGGAGTATTTTGTTACTGTTTAAACTCAAAGCCCCGCGCTGGAAACCAGGCGTTATCTTATTTATTATATGGATTTTAGCTATTATAACATCTATCCCATTAACCGTAGGCAACTCTGTTAAGTACTGGGATACCGATAAAATGCAGCAAACCACCTCTCTGTCACAGCCTTCCGACACACTTTATCTTGTATTAGAAGGGTGCGAACAATACGAAAACGACTATATTTATCTGAACGGGACACGCCACCAATTTTCACTCCTATTTATCAACAAAAGCAAAGGGGAGGCTAACATTGTATCGTATCCTAAAATTGCCATTAACAGATTGGATAGTGCGCAAATGAGCAATGGGTTAGGAGCACGAATAGATGCCAGCACCCACCTATTTACCAAAGCATTAAGCTTAGGCGATTGGAAAGCGGCACAAAATCTAAATTTTTATTCCATACAAGGCGACACCATTTCTATAAAACCTTTAATTTATAGCACTTTACACGAAAATAACGAGATTAACAGAAGACTCAACATGTATATTCCGAGCAATACAACTGTAATTATAGAAGAACCTATTCAGCATCAATTCGATAAAAACTTCAACTATTCTAATTTCTGGAATTTTTAGTCCCACTTCCCCATCCTTACCTAAAATCTCCTCACCCTTAGCAATTTACCATCATGAAGAAGGGGCTGTGTAGTACAAATTTTTAATCAAGCGTTTATGAGGATTGTTCTCGCTGTATATTTTTCTGAAATATCTTGCAAAAAGAAGATATATAGCAGAGCTCCGAAATAACTAAAGAAAAATTACGTTGACTGCATTGACGAAGAATTGAAAATACTGAATAGACGCTATGATAAAAAAATACACGGAAGAAGAAGAGAAAGCCAACGCAATAACCCATGCTTTGGGAATTATTCTCGGTTTAGTTGCGGGTAGCTACTTGTTGATTTTGGCTGCAAATAGTGGTCGTGAGTATGCTGTGGTAACGGTGTTGTGTTATCTTGTGGGGATGTTGGCTTCGTATACGTGTTCAACGCTATATCATAGTGCTAAACCTGGAAAGAGAAAGCAGCTGCTTCGAAAATTTGACCACGGGGCAATTTTT
>CAYJOY010000137.1:0-6096 GCA_964371885.1 uncultured Lentimicrobiaceae bacterium
TGTTCATGTACTAATGCGGCGGGTTACGACATCTATAAAAAGAGAGCCGACGATAACTTCGAACCCGATTACTGCGAGACAGGGCTCCCCGCCGAAGCGGGCTACACCCTTATTGGAACAACGGTGGGGCACGCGGCCGTGTCGTTTCTCGACGATGGCACTGTAATGCCCTTGCTACACGCCAACGAGTACTGCTACCGCGTGGTTGCCTACTTCGATAATGGCGCAGAAAGTGTGGTCTCCGATAAAGTGTGTGCATACATAGCCAACGATGCCCCGCTCATGACCCACGTGAATGTGCTGAAAACAGAGGTAAATAGCGGGCAAGTAGAAGTGCAATGGGTAGCTCCCCCCGAAATAGACTCAATAGCCACGCCTCCCCCTTACTTCTATCAACTGCTGAAAATAGATGGTAACAACCCTAACGAACAGGAGGTGCTCGCTAACTTTAGTAGCGATGAACAATATAGATATGTAGATACTGTGAATACAGAGGAGGAATCTCATCGATATACAGTAGAGTTCTGGTGCGAAGGGAATGGGATTCCTGAAAAGGTGGAAACAGCCGACCCCGCCTCTTCTATCTTTTTAACCATACAACCGAGCGATAGACAATTGCGCTTGCAATGGAGTGGCGATGTGCCGTGGAATAACTACGAATATGTTATCTACAGAAAAAATGAGCATACCAATGCGTTCGACTCGATTGCGATAACCCATGAAAATAGCTACCTTGATGTAGGATTACAGAATAGTAAAAACTATTGCTATTATGTAAAAGCAATAGGGGCTTACTGGCTTCCAGATACCCTCCAACCTTTAATCAATCACTCGCAAGAGGCTTGTGCAGTGCCCGAGGATATTACCCCGCCAGAAATGCCCAATGTAGCGCTTTTTACTGATTGCGAAGAGGTGAGGGTGGAGTGGACATTCTCGACGGATACTGCCCACCAAGATGTGTTTACCTACTATGTATATTATAAACCCAACTACAAGGCCGACTATTATATCATCGATTCTATTCAAAACAATGGCTCCCCTTGCTACCCCAATCCGTGTGAGCACGTAGTGCAAAATATCCCCTCTATAACAGGGTGTTACCAAATGGCAGCCATCGATACGAATAACAATATCTCGCCGAGAACACCAGAAAATTGCTTCGATTACACCGAGTGCTTCGATTATAGGCTGCCGAACGTATTTACCCCTAACAACGACGGCGTTAACGATTTATGGCAACCCTATCCCTACTCAAATGTAGAAGAAATCAGACTGTTTATTCATAATAGATGGGGAAGAAAAGTATTCGAGACCACCGATCCAGATATTAACTGGGACGGGCGCGATTATCAGTCGAACGAATTACTTCCCGAAGGAACCTATTACTACACTTGTCAAGTGAAATTATATACGTTAGATGGGGTGAAGGAGATTCCTATGAACGGTGTAGTTATGATATTTTACAATGCAGCACCTCCAAAATAACCCGCTCCATCTTTTGGATATCCCCCTCTTTAATAAAACAGTGGTACGGTAAACCAATGGTTTCGGTGTGTTGCCTACAACAGTGGTGGTAGTGGCTCATGCAAAATTCATCAAGATAAGAGGGCAGGGGAGTATCTAAGGTGCGCGCCCCAATATTACGTTGTTGTAACTCTGCAATAAGCGTGTCGCGCTGTTCAATAGTGAGCCCAGGAATTTGAATAGGGTAAAACGAGAAAAAAGGGGAGATGGCAGCGGTGGGTAAAATCCAACCGTGAGCCCCATGCAATATAGTGGCGTATAAAGAAGATACTTGTTGTAATTTATCTACAATGAGCGCTTTATGGGTTATTTCGTAAGAAGTGAGCTGCCTATATAACTCTGGAAGCGATGAAGAGGTAGAAGCGCGAGAGAGAAAAGAGGCGAAAGGAGCCACAAGTAAGCAACCCCCTATTTCGGAACAACCACTACTATCGAAGTGTAGCGGCGATATGATATAATGCGATATAGAGCATAACCCAATGGGTAGTTGCGCAAAATCGATGAAGTGAAAAGGTGTTGCAGTGGGAGTAACGATAAAGGGTGGCTGGGTTCCCTGTGAAGGGGCTGTTAAAGTATCTAAAAGTTCAGAAAGAGATTGATAATATTGTGAGGAGGAAGAGAACGAGCTAATAATAATCTTAGTGCTACTAGATATACATTCTCGAACCATGGTGAGATCAATATTACCCTCTTCCGTAACATCTACCCATACCAATTTTACACGATAACGAAGGAGCGCAGTAGCCAATTCTGGCGAAGCATTGGCTGGAAGAATCACTTCGTCGGTGTGTGTAAGTTCAAGGCTGTGAAAAAGTTGACTGTACGCCTCAATTACAGTTGGAAATGTATGAGCTTTATAAGAGGTTGTGGCTGAAAGATAAAGCTCCAAAGAGTTTTCTAATTCGAAAGGGGGGGCATTGTGCTTAAACAAGTGTTCAGAAACCACCCCTATAGTGTCGTAATAATAGGGGCGGTATAGAGAAATTTCACCATCTGTCTCGTCTGTAATTGATATAATAACATATTTAATTTTGTCATTATCAATAGTTTTCGAGATGATGCGAGCCTCCTCAAGCAATGTAAAATTGTTATATAGGCTGGCATTGCTAATGGCGTATTTTTTTTTACTTAGGTAATCTTTTATTTCAGCAATAGAAAAAGGGCGATTAAAGTGGAGAACAGCACGTAATATGGCAAAGCGTTCAGGAGTTTTATACCGTTTTTTATGAGTTAAAAAATTACTAAACAACTGAATATAGTCAGTTTTATTTGAATGCATAAGAGTGAATGACCTTAAAAATATTTTGGCAAAAATAACTTTTTTTATTGAAATATTGAATTTTTTCAGTAGTTAAATACTCTGAAAGATAACAATACATCTACTCGAAAAAAAGCAACCATGTATACGTTCAATGCCGCTTCCCACAATGCTATGATACAATATGTGAAGTAAAAGTAGTGCCCAATTTCGATGATACTACACGACCCATTTCTGTTTGAGTGGCGAGTTGTGAGTCATGAAAATTAAGAAATAGTGGTTCCCTACTTCCCATTTTTTTTAATTCGCGCCTATTGCTCTATTGTGCCAACAATCTTATACCCAACACCTTTGTTAGTTGTTACAGGCATGTAAATTAGATTGTTGTGGATATACTGAACTTTGCCCTCAATAGTCATTTTTGTGTATCCCTCAGGAAGTGAATAGACGATGATACTCTTAGGTGGCTCCACCTGTTGGTACCCGTTGTCTACCTTTATGTAGTAAGTGCCTCCGTGACAATAGTATGGTGTACCACAATGTACTATAGTTGTTTGATTGTTAGGCAGTGAAGCTACAATAGCGGCAGTAGTAACTATACGTGCTGCTGTTGCTACAGGTGTTGGGCGGGCAACAACTACGCGAGCAGGGTAACGAACTACCACGGGGGCAGGTTTGTGTACAACAACTGCGTGGTGCGGAGGTCTATGTGCCCCAGTACAACGATGGGCTAGGGTAGGCATGGCTGCTAAAACGGTGGCAAATATAAGTGCCGATGATACAATAAATCTTTTCATAGCTATTCGTATAAACCCTCCCCAATTTCAGGATCCTCCTCAGAGATAACAGTATCGTTCATGAAATCGTACTGTATCTCACGAATGGGTGTTACTCCATTAAAAGCCGTAAACTTCACAACAAAAGTCAAAATATTGTTCCCATCTTGATACTTAGCCAGGTCGAAACAGGCAGTGCCGCGCTTGCCGTACTTCTCGTTATCGCCCATGGCATTGTGGCGGAACTCTAAGTATATTTTACCATCTTCGGGATGTTGTACCAGCGTATTTTCGGCCAAATTTACATAGTGGATAACTGAGCCACTCGTGTTAAAGCCAAAATTAACATTAAGGTAACCGCCTGCACACCACGCAGCATATAAGTGCACGGGGTCGTCCCCAAACTGCGCTTCGTTCTCTGCTGTTATTTTTACAACGTCCTTTGTTAAAAGGTTATACACACCATGTAAGTCTGCATTGTAGTAGTTGTTATCACCATTCTCTATAGAGTAAGTAATCATAGTGCGTTGATCTGTTTCGGGGGTATATCCCGAATAGTCAGATACCACCGTTAGCACATTCCCACCATCTGTTCTCAGCGTTAATACTTCGCCCTCCTCGGAAGTTACCGTAGCTCGAGCCGAATAGTAGACAGTAGGTTCTGTGTAGTCATCGCTACACGAGGTAAGGGCAAGCAGTGCTACTACTGCCATTACGACCCCCTTGAAATTGAATGTTATTACTTTCATTTTCTGTTTTTTGAATTAAGTTTGTTTTAAAATTGGATGCAAAAATATCGCGAATTGTTCAACTGCTAAATAGCAATCCCTTTCAAGTGTTCAAATTCGCTGTTCAAATGTACATAGTACAAAACAAGCAGCAAAATCAACATCCAATATGGAGATTAAATATCGTAAGGGGAATTATTAGATGTCCCCGTAAAAATGATAAAGTAAAAAAAGGAATGCTCAGCAATCCCATTGAAATACTAAGTAGTAGAATAATTTTTTTTATGATATGATGTTGATTAGTTGAAGTGCTGTTTTTAATAAATAATTACTATCTTCGCAGCTAGAAATTAAGTAATAATATAAACCCATTAATAACACCAATATGATAAAGAGAGTACCATGTATTGTAGTTTTTATTTTTTGTTTTGCGCTGAATGCGCTTCACGGGCAAACGTTTCAAGAGAGATTTGAGGCTTCGGTAATGAGTAACGACACGCTGCAGCAGTGGCATATTTTAAAGGAGTGGGAAACTTCGAAAAACCACGACCCCGAATTTTATATTGCTTACTACAATTACTACGTTAATAAGTGTCAAACAGAAGTGATAGCGTTCGGCAGCGAGCCTCGCGAAGAATCGCTAGAAATCACCCCCGTAGATTCTGCAAGCGACGCGCCACCCTCATACCTATATAGCGAAATTCACTATAATCGCGATACCTTAAACAAAGGTTTTGAATGGATAGACAAAGGGATAAAACAATATCCTAATCGATTAGATTTACGTTTTGGAAAAATCTATATGCTATCGTTAGTAGATGATTACGATTATCTTACCTCGCAAATTATTGAAACCGTTAACTATTCGGTGATAAACAATAACGAATGGCTTTTTACCCATAATGAGCCTCTCGATAATGCAGAAGAAACTTTCTTAGAGGCACTGCAAGATTACCAGCAATATCTGTATGGTAGTGGCAATGACGCGTTATTGCAAAATATGCAAGAAATAGCCCTGGCCATCCTTAAACATTATCCTGAGAATGTGATGAGTTTGTCGAACGCCTCTATCATTCATCTTGTTCGAGAGGAATATGATAAAGCACTAGAATATTTACTGATAGCAGAAAAAGTGAGCCCCAAAGATCCCGTTATTCTAGGAAATATTGCGCTAGTGTATCATAAAACAGGGGAGTTAAAGAAAGCAATACGTTACTACGAGAAGCTACTCCAGCATGGAGATGAAAACACCAAAGCATTTGCCGAAGGGAAAATAATAGAGATAAAAAAAGAGGCAAAACGGTAGTTTTTTGTAACAATGCCATCCCCCGCATCAAAAACACCCTCCCACAGAAATTGGCCGCGAGGCTATGAGAAAGCGTGTTTAGGGAATATTTTATTGGGTATAATCTTATTTGATGGTTATGTGATAGGCATAGGTAGGATTCATTTTTAAAACGTAGTATATTAACGATTTGATAAAATGAGTATTACAATATTTTTAATTTTGTGCATGAAATCAGCGAACGACGCATAGGGCACCTTGTTTATATTGTAAAAAAAGGCAAAAAATAAGGGAGCTGTAACCAACTCCCCGTATTTGCATCTGATGCTCTCATTTTAGAGTGCAGACAGGGCGATCAACAAGAAATATGCATACCCCTGACAACACTTTTTTCATGCCGCGAAAATACAACTTTTTTTAAAATAATTGTGCCCTTTCTACATTTTTCAGGAAAATGTTTTTAACACTTTTATTGTCAGTTCTTTCAAATATTAAATTCAGCTTTTTTAGCATGTTTTTTTTAAG
>CAYJOY010000138.1:0-6090 GCA_964371885.1 uncultured Lentimicrobiaceae bacterium
TAGATGGTTCACTTTGTTTAACATCGAGTTAGCTATTTCTGGAGTTGTTAAAATGATTGAATCGTTGAATTTAGATATGATATTGAATCGTTATCCTTTTTTGGCAAAAGAGAGTTCCTCACAAACGGTGGCTGTAATTTCGGCGGGCAATATTCCTATGGCGGGCTTTCACGATTTTATTACTGTACTGCTCACGGGCAACTTTTACCAGGGAAAACTCTCGAAAGAAGACAACCTACTACTCCCAGCAATTGCCGAAAAGTTAATTGCCATAAACCCGATATGGAGAGAGAGGATCTCTTTTGTAGGACAGCTATCGAACTACGACAAGGTAATAGCCACTGGTGGCAACAACAGTGCCCGTTATTTCGAATATTATTTTAAAAATGTTCCTCTTCTGTTGCGTCATCATCGCAATAGTGTGGCGGTACTTTCTCATTGCGATAGCGAATCAGAACTTCAACTATTGGCCAACGACCTTTTCACCTATTTTGGATTAGGATGTCGCTCCGTATCAAAAATATACGTACCTGAGAACTACGATTTTTCTACCCTAATAAAAATATTAAAAGAGGCGGGAAAACCATACGTTTTTTACCATGCTTATGCTAATATTTTATTGTACCAGCAAGCTATTTATGGGATGAATCAAACTACAATCATAGATGCAGAGGCAATTATACTGTTAGAAAACACAGCCTTATCGTCTCCTATAGGGGTGGTTCATTACGAAACCTACCCTTCGCTTTCCCATCTCAACCAACATTTTGCCTCTATAAAAGGGGACCTTCAGTGCATCGTTTCTAATATAGAACAGCTGGATAACCGTATAAGTTTAGGGAAAGCGCAGTCGCCTACGTTCTTCGATTTTCCAGATGATGAAGATATTGTATTGTTTTGCTGTGCGTAACAAAAAAAAATGTATGTTTGCACTCTTTAATACATTAACGTAACAAAATGATAGTCATAGGAATAACAGGAACAATAGGTGCAGGAAAAGGGACAGTTGTAGATTTTTTGCTCTCTAACCACAACTTCACCCATTATTCGGTTCGCGATTTTTTAATAGAAATAGCCACTGCCGAGAAAATGGAGCTTAACAGAGATACCTACGTGGCTATCGCCAATCGCTTGCGTGCTGAACACTCTCCGTCATATATTGTAGACATGCTCTATAAAAAGGCATCGGAAGCGGGCAAAAACGCTATTATAGAGAGCATTAGAACCCCAGGAGAAATTATTTCGTTGCGTAAAAACAAGAACTTCACCCTTTTTGCGGTGGATGCCCTACCTGAACTTCGATACGAAAGAATTACGATTAGAAATTCCGAAACCGACCAAATTAGCTACGACACATTCTTGGCCAATGAAGCGCGCGAAATGCATAATCACCATTGAAGCACTTTATGCAAAAGTGAACGAAGTGATGGAGCAATTAATGTTAACAAAATGAGCCAACTCAAAAAAGCCCTTCAGTTACTCCTATTTTTAGGGATAGGTGTATTGTTTATATGGTTATCTGTTAGAAATTTAACAGAAGAACAAATAGACACCATTTTTACCGACATGGCCAATGTATTTAATGCACGGGGTCTCTTTTTTATCGCCTTATCCATTATGATGGGGATGCTTGCCTTTTGGTTTCGTGCCCTTAGAAACAAGCTCATGTTAGAGGCATTGGGATACACGCCGCGCACCTCTATTACATTATATTCGGTAACGGTGGCCTATGCTGCCAATCTTGCAGTACCCCGTCTTGGCGAGGTGCTCCGTTGCACTTTTATTCAACAATACGACAAAATCCCCTTTCAAAAAACGTTTGGAACCATTGTTACAGAACGAATTTTCGACTTGTTGGCATGGCTCTTAATATTATTAACGGCAGTGCTTCTAAACACCGAAATCCTTTCCAACCTCATTATTGACCCTGAAAAAGGGATCTCTTTAGGCACATGGCTTAGTAATACTTGGAGTTCGCTACTCAATCAGTCGTTTTTATTGGCTGGCATGGCAATAGCAGGGTTACTCCTAATATTTGCAATGTATAAAACGAAAGAGCGTTGGGGCAAGATTGCTATTTTCGCCAAAATATCTTCTATCTTTATTGGAATATGGGAGGGGCTCATCTCCATTAAAGATTTACACCGCCCTTCTCTATTTATTTTTTACACGGTGGCGCTGTGGCTTTGCTACTTTCTTGGCACCTACCTCTGCTTCTTCGCATTCGATTACCTCGGGCAATTAGGCCCTATGCCAGCATTTGTAGTACTGGCAGTTAGCACCGTTGCCTTCATTATTGCACAAGGGGGGCTAGGGGTATATCCGGTTATTGTGGCAGGCGTGCTCATGTTATACGGCGTAGAATATACCCAAGGGCTAGCAGCGGGATGGATAGGGTGGAGTTCACAAACATTACTATCATTAGTCGGCGGACTTGTTTCATTGCTGTTAGTCTCTCTTTCCAAAAGAAAACGTGAAATTAGCAATCAAGAACCCATAGAACCCTCGAAATAAACAACCTTTCTTAACAACTATCACCTATAACAATGAAAAAAGTTTCTTTATACCTATTTTTTACTTTTACATTTTATTTAACTGTTTTTTCACAAACGTTAGATGTGAGCGAAAACTCACAAAACCTCGATTTGCTCGACACAGCCTACGTCCCTGTCGCTTACACGTATGATGCCAACTTCGAGCAAGCTACATTTATAAGCAATACTTTCCAGATTCCGGCGCATGGGCTCTACTCCCAGCATTGGGACACCCTGAATATTAGGTCGCACATTTTAGAGATCCCTTTTTATGAAGATCAGATTAAAGTACAGCTGTTACAATCGGAAGGTGGCGGGATTGTTTTTCCTACCTCTGGCGAGATGGTGAGAGAATACGGGCTTATTAGGAGAGTTTTTCATCCAGGAATAGATTTTGAGGTAGCCGAAGGAGCACCCATAGTAGCTTGTTTCCCGGGTGTTGTGCGTGTTGCCAAGTATTGTGTAGAATACGGAAATACTGTTATTATACGCCATTACAACGGCTTAGAGACATTGTACGCCCATCTCGGAGAACTTTCAGTAAAGGCCAATCAAGTAGTAAAGCTAGGGATGCCCATTGGAACTGCGGGAAAAACAGGCAATGTAGGAACCACAGAAAAAGGGCTGCTCCACTTCGAAATTAGGTTTTTAAACCACTATTTCGATCCTGCACTCATGTTAAACATGGAGGAACGCAAGTTGAACGACCAAATGCTTACCATTACGGCTAACGATATTAACACTGTGCCACTCCCTGCGCCACCATATCCTGACAAATTGGCGATTTACAATCAGTATATTGCACGCCAAGTAGCAGCAAACATCCCCACTACTCCTCTCGATACATTAAACACCGAAATTGCTACGCCTGAAACAGAGACTGAGAAAGAAAATGAAGAAGAAAATGAGAAAGAAACGGTTATTGAAGAGCAACCTGTTGTTATAGAGAAAGAAAAAGAAGAGAAAGAAGAAGTGCCTCCAACATCAAATCAAGTGTTCCATACGGTACAACAAGGGGAGACACTCTACCGAATCTCTGTAAAATACAAAGTATCGACCACAGAAATTATTAAGCTTAACAACCTTAAAGGGGATGGGAGCAACATTAGAGTGGGGCAACGTTTACGGGTGAACTAACAGTTACAAAACACTGCGTTTCTTAATATTACAATACTTCTTTAAGACATTTCATTCTTATCTATACCCCGCAACTATCACTCTCACCTCTTCTTCTGTTAATCCTGTAAGTTCCGCTATTTTAGATAGATCATGCCCATTGGAAGCCAAATTTAACACCACTCCTTTTAGTGTACTTTGTTGCGCTGCAATTTTCTGCTTTTGCTCTTCCAATTGTTGGTTCTGTTCCTCCAATTGTTGGTTCTGTTCCTCCAATTGATGTTCCTTTTCTCCCAACCGTTGCGCTTGTTCTTCAAGTTTTGATTTCATCTCCATTATTTCTAAATCCTTGTTTTCTAAATCGTATAACACTTGATCTTCGAGGTCCATTCTTAGCACAAGATCTGGCTTGTTAAGGGCTCTTGATAAGCGATCTATAATAGTTTTTATTTTAGGATTAGCGGACAACTCTTCTTCCGAAAAAGAGAGCTCCAACACTTGTGCACTATAGGCACGACGCGTTTGATCGAACAATAAAAGGAGACGATCGACACGGGTAGCATTTTTACTATCAAGTAGCGGAACTTGCACTATAATAGTATCGTGGGATAAGCTCTCTACAAAAGCACTCTTTTCGGAAACAGCGTTGTCTTCGTAATCGAAATAGCCTCTATTTACGTAGGTTACGGGTTGACTTAAATCGTCGAGTTGGTGTCCTAAAATGTAGATAGTGATCATAGGGAGCGCGTAACGGTTTTTCCCGTTATGTGATTTCACCAAATTGTCTTCATTGATATATTGCAACCCTAGATATTTTCGAAAGCGGTGAATTTCTGTGTTGGCACTGGTCTTTTGAATCTCAATCAATACTTTCTGTTGTGTGCCATCCTCCAATTGCACCACTGCTGCAAAATCTAATCGATAAAGCTTAATTTTTTGATTATCTTCATGTTCAGAAGGTAACTCCCTGTTTAACATGGTAACTGCCACTACCTCTTTTTTCAACAACGCCGACAACATATATTGCGCCGACAGGTTATCGTCCATTAAAAATTTGAAAGCGGCGTCGTAAAGTGGATTAATGATGTACGTTCTTTGCATAATACGAGTTTTTATAAGTTAATAATTTTGTTCTATAATAGTATCCTCTTTTTTAAGAGGGGGTTTGCAAACTTTACGCGGCAAAGATACCGTTTTTTTTTGAAAAATTTTGCGTTACTATAAAAATTTAAAAAAACTCTAACGAATAAAGAGGAATTTATAAATCTTTATTCCAGATAGCCTCTTTCATATACAATTAATAAATGTTAAAACAATCATTTGTTTTTAATTATCTCAACAATCATTTCCACCTCTTCTTCTGTAACGCAAGGACCCGAGGGTAAGCAGAGGCCGTGATTGAATAGATTTTCGGCAGTGCCGTCTACATAGCGCGGGGCATTAGCAAACACAGGCTGTAAGTGAAGTGGTTTCCATAATGGGCGAGACTCTATTTTGTGCTGCGCCAATCTGTTACTCATTGACTCATAATTCTCTCCCCACTTTTCTTCGTCAATTTGAATGGTGGTGAGCCAGAAATTGGCATCAAAATCGGGGTTTGGATTGCCCATTACTGTAATCCCTTCCACCTTTTCGAATGCTTTTCTATATAGTTCATTCACTTTTTTATGATGCTCCACATGTTCTTCTAGTATCATCATTTGCCCTCTTCCAATACCGGCGCAAATATTACTCATTCTATAGTTATATCCTATTTCTTCGTGTTGATAATGGGCGAAATTTTCACGAGCTTGCGTAGCATAAAATTTTGTTTTATTGCTATCGGTTTCATGGTGGCATACTAGTGCGCCGCCGCCCGAAGTGGTAATCATTTTATTCCCATTGAAAGAGAGGACACCAAACTGCCCGAAGGTGCCGCAGCGTTTCCCTTTATAGACGGAACCTAATGCTTCGGCAGCATCTTCTACTATGGCTATTTCGTATTTTTTGGCAATGGCTTCTATCTCATCCATTTTGGCAGGCATACCATAAAGATGTACCGGAACAATGGCCTTTGGTTTCTTTCCTGTTTTGGCAATTCTATCTACAATAGCCTCTTCTAATAACTGAGGCGACATGTTCCAAGTATCTGTTTCGCTATCTACAAAAACGGGAGTGGCACCAAGGTATGCAATGGGATTAGCGGTAGCGCAAAACGTAAATGATTGACAAATTACCTCATCGCCTGTACCTACCCCTAGTTGTAATAATGCCAAGTGAATAGCCGCTGTTCCTGATGACAAAGCCACTATTTTAAGGTCGTTTGTTCCGTTATTTTCTCCGTTATTTGCAGGAGATAAATAGGAGGAAAGCGCTATTTCAAACGCATCGACATTGGGCCCTAAAGGGACTACCCAATTGGTGTCAAACGCCTCTTGTATAAATTTTTGTTCGTGGCCAC
>CAYJOY010000139.1:0-6062 GCA_964371885.1 uncultured Lentimicrobiaceae bacterium
TGGGTAAAACAGAGATTCTTTTCTCCATATAAATATTGTTATAAAATTGATGGGGAATTATTAGAAGTCCCCTATAATAATTGACGAGGTGTGAATTGTTATAAGGTTTTCTCGTAATTACCATTTAAAGTTAACCCCCACCCGTATGGCGCGCCCTGGCATAGGGTAATTTCTTATAATTTCGTATTGGGCATTGGCAATATTTAAGAACTCTAATTTAAAACCCAAGATTATAGATTGCTTGCCGTTTTTCTTAATTTTTATTGAATAATCGTTGAAAAATGCAATTGAGTGGTCGATATAGGGCGATAAGCTACTGTTTTCTTTGTTTTGGGAGGTGGTATAGCGTTTGCCAGCAGTCGTAAACGAATAGGAGCATTTTATCCATTTGTTGAGGATAGAAAAATGGGCACTCCCAGAGTGTAACGGAGTGTATGGTATTTGGTGAAGGTAAGTCTTGCTCTCGGGATTGGTTACATCTACTGCATATTGAAATGTATAGTTGCCACTTATGGCCAACGAGAGTGCATTAATGATTCGATATTCGTAAGCAACTTGCGCTTCTGCACCGCCAATGCGAACCTCGCCATAATTCATCATCGACCAAGTGAATAAATTCTGGTTAGGTATAGCTACAATTTTGTTCTCTACTATATTATAATAGCCATTCCCTGCAACAGAGATGTGCATCCGATTGTGAAAATAGGCTTTAGAGAAACTTAACCCAAGATTAAACTGGTGGGTGTTTTCGGGTTCTAAATCAAGATTTCCTACTTCTCTATAATATAGGTCGTTGAAACTAGGTGCGCGAAATATGTTTTTATAGAATGCATTAATATAGAAATTGCTGTTTTTTAAAAGTTTAAAGGAAACACTCACTGAGGGAGAGAAATGGGAGTTGCTTTCAGGTGCATCCCCCGTTTTTGTCCAGTGGTGCATATAAGTATGTAGTAGTCCCACGTCTCCTTTTATCCGCTTCCATTCAAACGCAGCCAATGCATGGGTGAGCGATGTGAGTCGTGATGGATTAACAAAAAAACGGATATTAGCATCCATTTTGTTATATAAAAAATCGTTGGCCAATGAAAGGGAGAGAAAACGGTAAGGTTTATAGCGCATTGCATTAGAAATATAGTACTCGTTTTGCCAGTAGGAGTTGTCGAGTTTCCCTTCAATATTCAAGTATTCTGGATCTAAATATCGCTGATAAGCATAATTGGCTTTCGCGCTTAAGAGGTATGAAATTTTTTTGGTAAAATTGTTGCGATACTGCGCCTGCGCAAATAGGTTTTGATCCCACAATATTTGTCCGTTGGGTTGACTATAGTATATAACCGCACCTGGCAGTTCTCTTTTGCTATTGTAATAGTAAACCTTTAAATGTAGTTGCGATTGTTGGTTGAAGTAGGCATGAAGGTTCATTTCGGTGTTAATAGCAATTATCTTAGAGTTGCTTCGCTGTTCTAAAGAGGTGCTGTCGCCATCGTTTCCATACGATAAAGTGAATGGAAAATCGCCATTAGATTGCATGTAATTTACGAGAATAGATGAGGTGAGCTTTGGTTTTTCAGTGCCTTTCTCTTTAAAAAGGAGGTTTTCAACTACTACCATTGGGTTCTGTAGTCCGAAGCTGCCACTCACCATTTCGGCGCGCACATTCACCGGTTTTTCTATGAAAAGCGGCTGGCGCGTTGTTGCGGTAATTAAATTGGCGGAGGCATAATGTTGCGCTGGCAAAAGTGTGAAATCGCTATTGCCATTTACTAACCTTATAGACAAGAGGTTGTTGATCGAGAATTTACCGAGATCAATTTGTCCCGTTTGGCAGTCGCTTACTACTACTCCGTCGTAGGCAAATGCGGTATGTTGCGCACTAAACCCGCGCGCTGCCACTGTTTTGAGCCCGCCTACACCACCATAATCTCGAACAACAATTCCCGACATAAACTTTAAGGCATCGGAGAGTTGCAATACTGGAAGTGCCTCTATCTCTTTGGTAGTGAGTGTTTGGCTGGGCGTGGTGCTGTTGCTCGCATTGTTGAGAAAAGGGGCTGTAACCTGTACCGGACCAATAGCCGTAGCTGTGGTGTCGCTCTGAGCATAAGCCTCAAAACTCCCCAACAGTAATAATAAAGGCAAAAGCCACCTCTTCATAAATATTTCAATATGGATGCAAGTATGCGAAATGATGATCGCTAGTAAACAATTACAATAGAAGAAGGATTGATGCCCACCTCGAACTGAAATAGCTTTTTCCCATCTTTATCAAAGCAATACACATCGCCGTTTACCGAATTATCGATGGCATCGGCAATATAAACGTTGTTGTTTACTTGGTTCACCGTAATGCCATACGGAAGTTTTATAGCTGTTCCGTCGGTAATAAATTGTTCTTTCACAACAGATTCCGAAGTAATATCCATTATTTTTACCCATGCACTGGCAGAGGCATAATCGTAACTATACATATAGGCGAAGTTTTTTTCGATTGTAAGATTTGAGGCAGGTAAATCGAGTGTTGCAGCCATTAAATCGTTATTCGAATCAATTCTTTGAAGAGTAACAGGCACGTTGCTGTAGTTGCCCATGCTAATAAGATATACGTCGTTTTGGTGATCGGTAAACAGTCGCGTAGGATTTATTGCTACTGGGATATTTTTTATAAATTGGTGATTACTAGCATTAAAAACCGATACTGTAGAATCGTAATGTGGGTAGTTCATCCCCCCCGAATTAGCTACGTATAATTTGTTATTGGCAAAACAGAGCCCTTCGGGGTTGCTACCAGCTTGTATGGTTTCCACTATTTGAAAAGTAGCAGTGTCGATACAAACCACGCCTCCATCAAAGCACGATACGTAAACTCGTCCATTGTTAAAGGCCAATTTGCGTGGCTGTTTCCCTTCCATAGCAATAGTTTCAATAGATTCACAATTCTCTAAATTCATAATTTCCAACCTTTCAGAAGTGTTAACCACACAGTATAGTTTGCTCCCATACGCTTGCAGGTCGCTTCCCGTGTCGCCTAAGCCGCGCCCGTTGGCTTGTAAAAAAATATCTTCCACTATTTCTCCCGTTTGTAAATTTTTATAGCTGATAGAACTGTTATTCATACCCCAAGTTCCCTCATTTAAAATGTATACCCCGTGGGCAGTACTATCTACTGTAGGTTTGTTGCTCGGATTCGGATCGGGTGAGATAGGATCGCAACTAGTTAATAATGAAATGATAATGAAGCTGAGAATGGCTAAGTAAATTCCTTTTTTCATAAAATAATAATAAGTTTTAGCTATAGTTTTAACTATTAGCGAATTAATAATTCATTTTTTACAATTAACAATAATCTTCAACTTTGCTAGGGAAAATAACTTTAGGATTTGTTTTTTACAAAACACTGCATAAAAACAACTGCTAAGCTTATCTCCCGAAGCTTTTTTCAACAATTTTATTAATGGCAGGTTTTCTGACTCGTTTCTCTTTGTGTGCCTTCCCATCGAAATCTCGACAGTGGCTTAAAAAATAGTTTGTGCACAAAGAACATTCGAAACTTACAGCAGCGGGTACTGTACAGGATTTTCACCTGTTTCCCTCTCAAGATTTTAGCATAAAAATCTTTCACCACAAATACGGCGGCAAAAGTATGCTTTTTTTTTAGATAATATGAGTAGATGTTAAAATAATTTCAAACTACATCCGTTTTAGATAATTGTTTTCAATGGAAACATAGAAAAGTATTTGTTAAAATAACTAATTAACAATAAAATAAAAAATAAATTAATATTGCTTATTGAAGCAAAAAAACGAAAATACAATTGTCAATTACTAAATAGTAAAATATGTACAAAACAATTACGCTCATAACATTCCTAGCTTTGCTTTTTTTCTCTTGTAAAGAGGTGAAAACCGAGTATTATCCCAACGGTGCTATAAAGTCGGAAACCTATTTTAAAGGGGGTAAGGAGAATGGCCCTACTTACATGTATCATAAAAACACCCCTCAATTAATGATGAGTTATAATATGCAAGATGGGAAAAAAGAGGGTGCTTTCGAAAAATACTACTTTGATGGAAAGATTGAATATAGAGCAACTTATAAAAACGACTTGTTAGAAGGCAAAGAGCTGATGTATGATAGAGATGGTGGTGTAGTTTACGAAGCCAACTATAAAAATGGGAAAAAAGAGGGTGCATATATAACGTACCATTCAAAAAATATGGTGAAAGAACAAGGTTCGTATAAAAATGACCTATGGGATGGAGATTGGAAGTATTTCGATGAAAGAGGGGTGTTAGTAGGAGAGGCCTCTTTTTCGGAAGGAACGGGAACCTTAATTGCTTATAACGAAAATGGAAATATTTTCCATTCAACCGATTATATAAATAATCAAAAAAATGGAGAGGAAGTTTCGTTCTCCGATAGCGGCGATACCGTGAAAGTGATTGTTTTTAAAGATGATAGAATTGTATCAATAAACGGAGAAAATGTGGAAAGGTAATCCTATATTGTTATTACTCCTCTTACTCCCTTTAGCTGCAATGGCTCAAGAGAGTAAAAAAATATATATGGAAGCAGATATGCAATATTACGATGAAAATCTTCTTCCAGGGGTAGACCGCTTTATAGGTAATGTAAAGTTTACCCACGAAAATACGGTCGGATACTGCGATAGCGCCTACAGCTATACTGCCGAAAACTATATGATAGCTTTTGGAAACCCCGTAAGAATTTATAGCAATGATACAATTCAACTATTTGGTAATAAAGTGTATTATGACGGAGAAACAAAAAAAAGCACTATTGTTGATGAGGTGGTGCTTACCGACAAAAATTCAACATTATACTCAGATACCTTAATTTACGATAACGATTTAGCCATCGCCTATTTTGTGGAAGGGGGGAGATTAGTGAATAACGAAAATGTACTCACTAGTATTAATGGAATTTATGATACGAAAACCGAGTTTGCCCATTTTAAAGATAGTGTAAAATTAGTAAATGAGACCTACACCATGACTTGCGACTCGTTAGAGTACGATAGTAAAGAGGAGATTGCCTATTTTATATCGCGTACCTTTCTCGTTTCAGAAGAAAACAGCATGTACACCTCCGACGGTTGGTATAATATGAAAACCGACTTAGCGCTACTCATTGATGATGTTATCTTAAATTCGAAAGAGCACCAGCTTTGTGCCGATACCGTCCATTATAATAAAAATGAGAGCGAGGGTATTGCCCATAATAATGTTACCATTAAAGATACGGTGCAAGGGGTAATTATAAAAGGGGAGTATGCAGAATATAAAGAGTTTGGAGGCTATTCGATGGTAACAGACAGTGCACATTTAATATATGTAGATCAAGATTCGTTATTCCTCCACGCAGATACCCTCCGTTTACTTTTCGATACGTTACAAAATCCATTAGAGGTATATGCTTTCCACCATGTAAAGTTTTTCCAAAAAGATATACAAGGGGTTTGCGACTCGATGGTGTATCACATTGAAGATTCGCTCCTTACCATGTACTATAACCCAGTGCTGTGGTCGGGCGAAAACCAATTGTCGGCCGATACCGTTAGGTTTTTTATTATCGACTCTGCCAACGCTATTATTAGGTTGTATCGCTCTTCATTTATTACCTCGCATGTGTTCGACCAGAAAGATTTTAATCAAATAAAGGGGATAAACCTAGTCGGCTACATAGAGGAGGGGGGCTTGCAAAGGGTAGATGTCCTCAATAATGCTGAGTCGATATACTATGTGCTAGATGAAGATACTGCCTTAATAGGGGTAAATGTATCGGCGGCAACAGAGTTGCGTATTTTGTTAGATGATAATAAAATAGACAAAATTGTATATTACGATAACCCCGAGGGAGTACTCTATCCCGATGCAGAATTTCCTGAAGATAAACGATTTTTGAAAGGATTTAGGTGGTTAGATTTCTATAGACCGAAAGATAAGTACGACATTTTTCACACCCCTATTCCAAGAGAAAAAGAAAATAACGATAATAACGTAGAAGATAATAATGAAGCACAAATTGAATAACCCTTTTAAAG
>CAYJOY010000140.1:0-5131 GCA_964371885.1 uncultured Lentimicrobiaceae bacterium
GGTGCCTGTTATCCCTATCAACTTCAATTTCTTCGATGGAAAATCGTAGAATGCCGAAGCCATTTGCCCTAATGCTTTAGTAGTATCTGGAACCTTTATGTAGGTTACATTCTCGAGCAAGTTTTCGGGCAAAACTTCGCAAAGCACCGCTTTTGCACCATCTGCAATTGCTCGCTCAATAAACTGGTGCCCATCTACTTGAGTGCCACGTTGCGCCACGTATAACACCGGCGCGTTGCCCTCTTTTACCCTGCGGCTATCGAAAACAAGAGCTCCTATTTCTATATTGGAAGAACCGTGAATGATTTACAAAGATATGTTAAGGTTCGAGTCATGCTTATGCTTCAATTTTTGATATGGTAAATGTAATTTTCTCTTCTATCTTTTTTTGCGATAATTTTAAAATAATAAAATAGATAGCAGTTGCGGCAAAGGCGGCACCTATCGACAATAATTCGTTACTAGTAATGGCATACACACTCAGCAGGAAGGTCATTAATACCACCACTGGATATACGTATGCCATGAGCACCGCTTGGTGTCCCACCGATTTATGCATTTGAATAGATATGGTTTCTCCTATTTCGAATTGCGCTGGGTTGGCAACCTCAACGGGGAAAGTCTCTTGTTTCCTTTCGCTTGCCAAACAAACCGTTTTGGCATGACATCCCGAACACGCAGAGTGAATGGTCATTTCTACATACACCGCACTAGAGGTGATTTTCTTTACAATTGCCTGATTACAATATTGTTCGCTCATCTATTAGTGGTATCTCCAGTCTTCTTTTATACTACCTCCCCAATAATCGTCAGGCTCTCGATTATCTAAATCGTAAATAGGTTTTTTCCTATTCGATAATTTTATCTGCCAGAATGGGTCTTTTATCTCACCATATTTATCTGAATGGAGCAGTTCGTAATCGTTAGTTACTAAGTCTGGGTTATAAAAAACGAACTTCACATTATTCTGGTCGCGCATCTGATAATAGTGCCAAATTTCATAAGGATACGAATGCGAATCGTAAGGAACCTCTTGGTAATTATCGGGTGGACCATACTGTAAATAAACGCGCCCACGGTCGGTACGGTACCCTTTGTTTATCTTATCGCCGAAGGCTTCGTTCACATAATTCACCATTTTCAAATACTCCTTCCACGCCAACTGCGGATTGTCGGGCGAACGGCTCAACCAGAAAGAGTAGAAATATCGTTTCAGGTTATCAATAGGGAAATGCTCCAGCTTACCATTAATAAACTCTTTCTCAATAGGGGTGGCAATTGGGTATAAATAAGATAGATATTGATAGAACATGGGAGTATCAACAACTATAGAATCCATAAATGCATTCGCAATATTTACATTTTGGTAGTCTTCAATTTCAAATTTCACTTTAGGATTAGTACGCTTAAAGAAAGCTCTTTCGCGCGCCATGAGCAAAGTATCGCTCCACACTTCTGCCACTAGGTTATAATTACCCGAAGGGAGTTGAAAAATTCCTAATTGGTTCAAAATCACTTTCACCCGTCCTGTTGTTTGCGCTACCTCCGAATAAAGCGACGGAAGTGCCAACGTGCGCGTCATATCATCTTCAACATACAACTTCAAAACAAACGATTTCCCCTCTCCCATAACCCTGTCGGTATTATAAATTTCGAAGAAGAAGGGGAGGTTCGCCATATCTTCACCTACATTACCGTAAAAAAGTGGGAAAGTGCTATAGCCATATTTGTTAAAAATGTCATCGTCGGTGGTTTTTTCCAAACTATTCAATAACGATATCTCTGATATAGAAACGGACTCGGGCGAATAGTAGACATTAAAGGTCTCTAAAATTTCGGAAGCAGGGAGCGTATCATGCACATCCTTCATTGAAACAGAAAGGGTATAGATCCCCTCACTTGGAATTTTCATGTTTCTAATATCTGCAAAGTTAGGCTTGGTCGAGGCGATATTATCTGTAAATTTATCACTTGCCAAAATATGGTCGAAAGTGTTAATTACAGTGGTATCCTCATAAATTTTAATGGTAATACGCACCTGCGCAGAGTATGATTTATCTTCGTTTTGCTGGTAGATTAACGATGAGCCACGCACAAAAAAACTGAGTTGCACGTAGGGTTCTAATTGGTCGGTACAGAACACCTTTTTTTCATAAACCGCACTTAAATTCTGCGCAAATGAAGAGGTAAAAAGTGCCAATGCTAAGGTGAGAATCCACCATTTTTTCATAGTAATTTTTATTATCATAATTATAGCTTATAAAATGAACGTATACTGCGGCGAAATTAATTATTTTTTTGTAAATTCGCGGCGCAAAAACAATTTTCTATGAAATTATCCCAATTTAATTATTTTCTACCCGACGAACTTATCGCATTACACGGAACTGAAGAACGTGATATGTCTCGCTTACTGGTAGTTAACAAAAAAGAACAGACCATTGAACATCGATATTTTAAAGATATTATCGATTATTTTGACGAGGGCGATTTGTTTGTAATGAACAATACAAAAGTATTTCCTGCGCTTCTTTATGGAGAAAAAGAGAAAACGGGTGCCAAAATTCGTGTTTTTCTTCTTCGCGAATTAGATGGCGAGAGCCGTTTATGGGATGTTTTGGTAGATCCAGCCCGCAAAATTAGAATTGGTAATAAACTTTATTTTGGGGAAAACAGCGAATTAGTGGCAGAGGTTATCGACAACACCACCTCGCGTGGTCGTACCCTCCGTTTCCTATTCGATGGTAGTTACAACGAATTTCGGGCTAAATTGAACGAGCTTGGTGGCACGCCACTTCCCGACGATATTTTGCTAAGAAGAGAATCAACTCCAGAGGATGTAGAGCGCTATCAAACCATTTATGCCTCGGTAGAAGGGGCTGTAGCCGCTCCGGCAGCAGGATTCCACTTTAGCAGAGAACTACTTAAACGATTTGAACTCAAAGGGATAGACAACACCTACGTTACACTACACCAAGGGTTGGGCAACTTCCGCGAAATAGATGTAGAAGATTTAACAAAACATAAAGCCGACTCAGAACAAATGGCCATCTCCGAAGAGGCTGCCAAGATCGTAAATGCAGTAAAAGAGAAAGAGGCGAGAATTTGCGCCGTGGGTACAACCACTTTAAAAACACTAGAATCATCAATTTATACTAACGGAAAGATAAAAGTGGCCGAAGGATGGACCAACAAATTTATCTTCCCTCCTTACCGTTTCCTTTCGGTGGATGCGTTTGTTACCAACCTACACGCCCCTAAAAGCACCATGCTCATGATGGCGGCCGCTTTTGGTGGATATGAACTCGTAATGAAAGCATACCAAGAAGCTGTAAAAGAAAAATACCGCTTCTTAACATTTGGTGATGCTATGTTGATTATTTAAAATACTGAAAATGTTGAAAAATTCTTTGAGAAAAATCTATCTTCTCCCGCTCCTATTTTTACTAATTAACTGGGCACAAGCGCAAAAACCTATTAACTTCGACTCCCCAAACTACGAATTTAATGCCGCTATGGAACTCTTTCAAAAAGAGAAGTATGGTTCTGCTCAACAATATTTTAAATACGTTTTCGAAAATACAACCGAAAAACAACAAGACATTAAGTCGAACTCCTACTTCTATATGGGAGTTTGCGCCGCACAATTGTATAACGACGACGCCATTTTTCTACTACGCGACTTCATTAGATTGTACCCCGTACATTCCCTCAATCAAGAAGCATACTTCTACCTAGGGAGATACTATTTCTATAAGAAAAAATGGAAACGGGTAATAGCATCGTTCGAAAATATTGACACTTGGACTATTAAAGAAGAAGACCAAGCTGAATTTTACTTTAAAAGAGGGTATTCGTACTTCGAAACCGACAATTTTGAGGATGCCAAAAGCGATCTTTACAAAGCAGAAGGCTACGAAGGAGACTATCAACTAAAGGCCATTTACTACATTGCTCACATTGCATACCTCGAAGGTAATTACGAAATTGCAGTGCAACGATTCCTCAATCTTAAAGAGGTGCCTGAATATAAAGAGCTAGTCCCTTTTTATATCGCGCAAATCTATTTCCTTCAAGAAAAATATGAAGAATTGGTAGAAGTGGCAGCCCCCCTATACGAAAATACTGTAGGCAATAACAAAATAGAAATGTCGCGCCTCCTCTCTTTATCGTATTATAGATTAGGGATGTATAATAAAAGCGAAAGCTATTTCGAATACTATCTTAGCAATGCAAAACCTCCTATAGATAGAAAAGATTACTTTGCTGCTGGTTTCTCGCACTATCAAACCGAAGCGTGCTCTTTAGCTATTAAATATTTATCGGAAGTAACTTCAGAAAAAGATATTTTGGCACAACACGCCTACTATCTTATTGGCGACTGCTATGTAAAACAGCAACAGCTTACCCTTGCCAAACAAAGTTTTTACGAAGCATATAAATTCGATTTTGATGCTGAAGTGAAAGAGGATGCACTATACAACTACGCTAAGTTGCAATACGAAACCTCCGATCAACCCTTTAACAATGCCATAAAATCGTTAGAGCACTACATTACCGAATACCCCAACTCAACGCGCAGCGAAGAGGCTTCGCGCTACCTTTCTAAAATTTACCTTACCTCTAAAAACTATCAAGCCGCTATTAACTCTATTGAGAGGCTCTCTTCTAAAAACCCTGAAATGTTAAAAGCCTATCAAAGAGCCACCTATTTTAGAGCTTTAGAATTTATAAATAATAGAGACTATAGAAATGCTATTATATTTATAAACAAATCGTTAGAACACCCTCTTGACCGAACCATGTCGCAAAATGCTCGCTATTGGAAAGGGGAAGCAGAATACAGATATGGAAAATTTCACGAGGCTTACAACACGCTGAAGATATTCTCGAGAAACGAACGTAAGCAAGATGAGTTTTATGTGGAGGCCAATTATACATTGGGGTACGCTGCATTAAAAATAAAGAAATACAACGATGCTATTACCGCATTTACCAACTGTATTAACGATGCCAGAAACGAAGATATTAATGTAAAAGCTGATGCTACTGCCCGTTTGGCTGATAGCTATTTCATGCAAAAAAATCTGAAACAAGCCATTAAACAGTACGAAGCGTGCGAAAAGCTAGG
>CAYJOY010000140.1:5141-6055 GCA_964371885.1 uncultured Lentimicrobiaceae bacterium
CCAAGGCAACGGGCGCAAAAACCTAGAGGTGCTTACGAGCATGGCCTCTCGCTTCCCTAAATCGACTTATATAGATAAAGTACAATACGATATCGCCGCTAAACAACACGCGTTAGGAGAATATGATGAAGCGATAAGCGCTTACCAAGACTTTATAGAAAAATACCCTAAAAGTTCACGTATTCGTCAAGCTTACAACAAACTAGCACAAGCCTACCTCAACGCAGAAAACGAAATACAAGCCATTGCCACTTACAAGCTAGTTATTGAAAAATTTGCTGGTTCACAAGAAGCCAAAGATGCACTTACCAACCTCGAACATATATACACCGAGCGAGGAAGTACTGGGGAATTTGTAGAATATGTGAAAAACAAAAATGTGAACTACTCCGAGGGGCGACAAGACTCTATCTCGTTTAAAGCTGCCGAAAACAAATATGTACGTGGCGACTGCGAATCGGCCATTACTGGCTTTAAAGATTATATCCGTCAGTTCCCTAACGGTAGCTTTATTGCTTCGGCACACTTCTTTAAAGCTGAATGCGAATATGGGCAAAACAAATACGACGACGCCCTCGTATCGTATGAAATTATTATAAATAGGTATAATACCGAATATAATGAAACATCGCTCCGCAAAGCTTCTTACATTCTATTCTCTAAAAACGATTTTACGAGATCGAAACCCTACTTTAAGCAACTCACCGAAATTTCGTCGAACGATAATAATTTAACCTACGGTTATAATGGGTTAATGCGTACCTCTTACGAGCTAGGATTATTCCAAGAGGCATTAGAGGCTGCTCAATATTTATTAGACAAAGCTAATATTGACGACGACCTAGAACAGGCCGCGTTATACTTTGCAGGAAAATCGTTGTTGGCCATGGTAGAAGAGGCTAAAGCTACGGTAT
>CAYJOY010000141.1:0-4297 GCA_964371885.1 uncultured Lentimicrobiaceae bacterium
TGTTCTCTACCCAAAGAAATTTAGTTAACGACTTGTTATCGAAAGCTAAGCAGATGCTAGCCGAAAATCCTAACCCTGGACCAGAAGAGGATGCCGCTAAATTCTTGCTACGTGCACATAGAGGCCATCCAAAAAATAAAGCGCTTATTAAATTTTTAAGCGAGCCTGGCATGAAGCAGCTCCTCCTTAAAACAGAGGGGCACTACATGCAACAACAAAACAAATTAATGCCTGTAATTGATGCCGACCTGTACTTCGTAATTGAAGAGAAACTGAACTCTGTTGATATTACCGAACGTGGTATTGAACTCATGACGCAAAGCGGTGAAGAGGCCAAAATGTTCATTATTCCCGATGTGGGAGCCGAAATAGCAGACCTTAAAGCTTTGAAATTACCAGAAGAGGAAGAAGCACAACAAAGAGCCGAAATTTTCCGACACTTCTCTATCGCTTCCGAAAGAATTCATACCATTCATCAACTGTTGAAAGCATATACCATGTTCGAAAAAGATGTGGAATATGTAATCCTCGATAACAAAGTGAAAATTGTAGACGAGCAAACTGGACGTATTATGGAGGGGCGCCGCTATTCCGACGGATTGCACCAAGCCATTGAAGCTAAGGAGAATGTAAAAGTAGAAGCCGCTACACAAACTTACGCTACCATTACTCTGCAAAACTATTTTAGAATGTACAAAAAGTTAGCAGGTATGACTGGTACTGCCGAAACGGAAGCTGGTGAACTTTGGGACATCTATAAACTAGATGTAGTGGTAGTTCCTACCAACAAAAACATAGCCCGTAACGATGCCGAAGATATTGTATACAAAACTAAAAGAGAAAAATACGCAGCCGTTGTTAATGAAATAATGCGCCTCAATGCCGAAGGTCGCCCCGTGTTAGTGGGTACCACATCGGTGGAAATTTCGGAGTTGCTCTCTAAAATCTTATCCGCTAATAAAATAAGACACAACGTGTTAAATGCTAAGTTGCACCAAAGAGAGGCCGACATTGTTGCAGAAGCAGGTAAAGAGGGAACGGTAACCATATCTACCAATATGGCAGGTCGTGGTACCGACATAAAACTAGGGGCAGGCATTAAAGAAAAAGGTGGGTTGGCCATTATTGGTACCGAACGCCACGATTCTAGACGTGTAGATAGACAGCTTAGAGGACGTGCCGGCCGTCAAGGAGACCCCGGTAGCTCCCAATTCTTTGTGTCGCTAGAAGATGACTTAATGAGATTATTTGGCTCAGATAGAATTGCTAAAGTAATGGATAGAATAGGTCTGAAAGATGGTGAAATGATACAACATGGTATGATTACCAAATCTATAGAAAGAGCACAACGCAAAGTAGAAGAGAACAATTTCGGAATCCGTAAGCGTTTGTTAGAATACGACGACGTAATGAACAAACAACGTACCACCATTTATCGCAAACGTAAAAATGCACTGCTTGGCGAACTCCTTTCAATCGATATCTCCGACATGTTCTTTGATGTTTGTTCGAAAATGGTAGAAGAGCATATCGGAAATAAAGATTATGATTCTTTTACAGAGGATTTTATGTCGGTATTCGGACAAGAAGTGCCAGTTACACAGCATCAATTCTTTCATGAAAAATTAGATCAACTCATAGATAAACTGAAAGACTATACCTACGACAACTACCAGAAAAGGCTACAAATATTGGCAGATACTGCATACCCTGTGTTGAAAAGGGTGTATGATGACTCTAATGGTAAATTTGTGAACATCGCCATCCCTATATCCGACGGTATTAAAACCCTAAATGTAGTGGCTAATCTCCAAAAATGTATAGAGACAGAAGGACGCGAGGTAGGCTTCTCTTTCGAGAAAAATATCACTTTGGCCATTATTGATGATGCATGGAAAGAGCATCTTCGCGAAATGGATGATTTGAAACAATCGGCTCAAAACGCATCGTACGAACAAAAAGATCCATTAGTAATATATAAAAGAGAATCGTTTACACTATTCGACATCCTCCTTTCTAAAATAAACAAGGATATTATCTCTTTCTTATGCAAAGGTAACCTTCCAAAAAGTGAAGCACAACAAAACGTAACCGAAGGGAAACTTCCAGAGTCGGAGGCAAAAAAATTACAAACAGGACGCACCGAATCTGAAGCGAGAAGAACAGGTGGAAAAGGTACTGCTCCCGTAAAAGTAGAGAAAAAAGTGGGAAGAAATGAACCATGCCCGTGTGGTAGCGGCAAAAAATTTAAAAACTGCCACGGACAATAAAAAAACAATAAAAATAATTAATACACACCATAAAAGAATTTAGCATTATGGCAAAACCAAGAAAAGTAAAACCAGCAGAAACACCATTTACAGGAAATTTAGAGGATGTTATTATACAATCATTATTAGAGAAAAAAGCGGAAGATCTAGTATCAATCGACCTTAAATCGATGAACCATGTTCTTTTCGATACTTTTATTATCTGCTCTGGTAATTCGAAAACACACGTAGAAACATTGGCAGATTTCCTAATTGCAAATGTTAAGCAAACCACAAAGATACGCCCTACTGTGAAAGAAGGTACTAACAACGGCGAGTGGATACTTCTCGACTATTTTAATATCATTGTTCATATATTCCAGGATGAGGCGCGTGAATTTTACAATATCGAAAAATTATGGAGCGATGCGCCCATGCAACGCTTTTAATAAATCATCATGAATATGAATGAGAAACCAAAAAAATCGATGAAGCCTAGTGATTTAAAGAAGAAAGCACCCAAATTTAACATTATGTGGGTCTATCTTATTGCGTGCGCCGCACTCCTTATTTTCTGGCAAGTTGGCTCTACTACATCGGCAGCGCAAGAAATTTATGAAGTAAAATTTCATGAATTAATAGCCGACCAAGATATAGAAAGTGCAACGTATGTAAGAAAAAACTCGCGCGTTAACATTGTCTTAAAGGAAGAGTCGGTAAAGAATAAAAAAGAATTTGAAGCCTTTCGTGATGAGAAACATAAAGGGGCGCAATATTTTATGATGGTAGCTAACGACCAGGTGTTTAATGAAAATTTAAACAGATATATGGATCGATTAGTGGCTGAAAAAATGGCACTCGACTCTACCTTAACCGACAACGAGATACGCAAGCAATATCAGATTACCATTAAGCAAGATACTTCTAAAAGTTGGGGCGGCGATTTGCTCTTGTTCTTGCCATTTATTATTATCATGCTCATTTTCTTCTTCACCTTCCGCTCTATGCGTGGCGGCGGCGGTGCAGGCGGTGGCGGGCTCTTCAATATAGGAAAGTCTAAAGCGCAACTTTTTGATGGAAAAAACAAACAAAATGTATCGTTTAAAGATGTTGCTGGATTAGAAGGGGCAAAGTACGAAGTGGAAGAGATTGTAGACTTCTTGAAAAACCCAAAAAAATACACCCAATTAGGAGGTAAAATACCGAAAGGAGCACTTTTAGTAGGCCCTCCAGGTACAGGAAAAACGTTGTTGGCCAAGGCTGTAGCTGGCGAAGCTAATGTGCCGTTCTTCTCTTTATCAGGATCCGATTTCGTGGAAATGTTTGTAGGAGTAGGTGCATCGCGTGTGCGCGACCTCTTTAAAACAGCTAAAGAGAAAGCGCCTTGTATTATTTTTATTGATGAAATTGATGCCGTAGGCCGGTCGAGAGGAAAATCGAACTTTTCAGGAGCTAACGATGAAAGAGAAAATACACTTAATCAGCTGCTTACCGAAATGGACGGCTTCTCAACTAACGCCGGAATTATTATGCTTGCAGCCACTAACCGCGCCGATGTACTCGATAAAGCACTACTCCGTGCCGGAAGATTCGACCGACAAATACATGTAGAGCTACCCAACCTTCCCGAACGACAAGGAATTTTTGAAGTACATATCAAAAAATTAAAGTTAGACGATTCTGTAGACCTATCGTTCTTTGCAAAACAAACACCAGGCTTCTCTGGCGCAGACATCGCCAACGTTTGTAACGAAGCGGCATTAATTGCTGCGAGAAACAACAAAAAGAAAATTGATAAAGAGGATTTCCTTTCTGCTATTGATAGAATTATTGGTGGTTTAGAAAAAAGAGGCAGTCTTATTACTCCAGAAGAGAAAAAAGTGATTGCATACCACGAAGCTGGCCACGCTGCCGTGAGCTGGTTGCTAAAATATGCACACCCATTGGTTAAAGTGACCATAGTGCCACGCGGAAAATCGCTAGGTGCCGCTTGGTATCTCCCTGAAGAGAGGCACATTACCAACACCGAACAACTATTTGACGAGATG
>CAYJOY010000141.1:4307-6017 GCA_964371885.1 uncultured Lentimicrobiaceae bacterium
CGCGCAGCTGAAGAGGTAATGTTCGGAAAAATATCAACAGGAGCACTAAACGACCTCGAAAGAGTTACCAAACAAGCATACGCAATGGTGGTGTACTACGGACTAAATAAAAATGTAGGTAACATCAGTTATTACGACTCCTCGGGGCAATCTGAGTATGCTTTCCAAAAACCTTACTCGGAAGCTACAGCACAGAAAATAGATAAAGAAGTAAGTGAATTGGTAGAAGAAGGTTACAGAAAAGCTAAGCATATTTTAGAAAATAACAAGGAGAAACTAACACTCTTAGCAGAGCAATTATTAGAAAAAGAGGTGATATTTGCCGACGATTTGGAAAAAATATTTGGAAAAAGAGAGGGCGAACAAAATAAAGATGGTAATAATGCGTAATAATTATTGATATGGCAAAGTTTACTGAATCACAAATTTCATCGAAGGAAGAAATCAGAAAATTCCTTCGCCACGCTTTTAACGCACCCGCCCCCTCAAAGGGCGGGAATGTTAATTTCAACACCCCCGATTTCCCGCCAATAGCTAACCGTTTGGAAACATTCTATAATCAGGTAAAATCGTACAATGCGCAAATCTCCCTTGCTTTTTCAAAGCAAGAGTTCTCGCAACAGTTACTCACCTTTCTGCAACAATATAAACACAAAAATATTCTTTGTACCAACAAAATTTTTGAAGATATATTAAAATCTGGAAATATACCCTACTCGAAATTCATTACTCAAGATTATATTCCCGATTTAGCTATAACCTACTCCGATGCGCTCGTGGCACGTAATGGTGGGGCCTTCTTTACGCAACGGTTTAGCGTGTACCCATCTGTGAAAGGGATTGCTAAACATTTAGTTGTGATAGCTTTTAGTAATAATATTGTAGATGATACAAGCGACTTATTCACGCTATTAGATGAAAAATATGCTGAAGCCCCTACAAATCTCATGGAGGTAATAACTCCCAAAACGCTTAATTATCAATCTGATGATGACAGTGAATCACAAATGTTAATTACCTATTTCATTATTGTAAACAATTAATATGACATCAATATAAATAACATTAAAAATCCAGCAATTATACTCTTAATATGGGTTGTAGCTATCAATATTTTAAAATTATGAATAAAAAAATATCGTTCTTAATTACATTAATCATACTGATTGTCCCAGCTATCACAGTGGGGCAAAACAGAATTGGAGCGGGGACCATTAGTGGGGACTTCTCTTTTAATGGAATGTTCTACATTCCCGATTCGCTTATTGGGGCTGAAGAGGTAGACTCTAAGGTTCGTGCCAACACCTGGTTGAATCTTAACTACCAAAATGGCGGTTTTACAGCAGGGGTTCGATACGAGTTTTACAGCTTCCCTTTAATCGATTTTGAAGATATTGGTTACAAAGGACAAGGTATATCTTACTTTTTTGCAGATTACAAAAACGATTTTATACAAGTAACCGGTGGTAATTTTTACGAACAGTTTGGACAAGGGCTTACCCTTCGTGCCTACGAAGATCGCCAATTAGGGGTCGATAACAGTTTGTTAGGAGCGCGTGTTAAGCTAACACCTTACAAAGGGATAACCATAAAAGGGGGTTGGGGTATACAACGGAACAATTTCGATTTTAACTATCTCGAGCGCGAAGATTATGTGCGTGGACTAGATGGAGAATTGGCTTTTGGAGAGATGTTCGATGCCTTGGCAAC
>CAYJOY010000142.1:0-328 GCA_964371885.1 uncultured Lentimicrobiaceae bacterium
AGTGAAGTATCCAGCCTCATTTTCGAGCACTTCCAGCAGTTCTTCTCCCCATCTCCAGATTTCTCTCAAATGCATAGGACTACCATAGCTTAAGCCTTCACTGTCTGAGAATGTCGATTCGTAATATACTTCGCTAATTTTCTTTTTCGGCATGTATTCGCCCTCTTTATGGCAAGCAGCAAATAACATCGCAAATAATAATAGTACTGATAACTGTAATAAATGATATTTTTTCATAGCTTTCTAAATTAATTATTGCAATAAACAACCCAACTATATAAATTATATAGTTGGATTGTCGATTCTACTAGGTATTTACAGAGCCTTG
>CAYJOY010000142.1:338-5987 GCA_964371885.1 uncultured Lentimicrobiaceae bacterium
CTGTTTATTTTTTCTGAAGATTTAAAATCTCTCTTGCTTCGTTAGAAGTAGCCACTTCGCGTCCTAGCTCTTTAGCCATGCGAACCACTTTTGCCACTAATTCGCCATTTGATTTTGCCAATACCCCTTTTTCAATATAGAGGTTATCTTCAAAACCTACGCGCACGTTGCCCCCCATAATAATAGCTGCTGCAGCCATTGGGAAAGCATGACGCCCTACTCCTGTGGCTGTCCATGTTGCATTTGCGGGTATTTGATTTACCATCCAGCAAAGGTTAGGAACGGTGGCACCTGTACAACCTGGCACTCCTAAAACGAAGTTTATTTGCATAGGATGACCTGGCACTTCTCCTTTTTTCACCATGGTTAAGGCTGTTTCTAAATGTCCCATTTCGAAACATTCGTACTCTGGTTTAATATTATTTTCCATCATTCTTTTTCCGAAAGCACGCATCATAGGCATGGTGTTTTCGAATACCTCATCGCCAAAATTGCAAGTACCGCAGTCTAGGGTAGCCATTTCTATAGGAAGTTCAGTTGGTTGTAAACGCTCTTCGGCAGTCATACCCACGGCACCACCAGTAGATGGTATTAAAATAACATCGGGGCACTCTTTTAAAATGGCATCAATACACACTTTAAAGCGCTCCTTATTTTGTGTTGGGGTTCCATCATCTTCGCGAACATGAAGGTGAACAATTGCAGCACCAGCTTCAACTGCCGATTTTGCCTCTCTAACAATCTCTTCAATAGTATAAGGAACAGCAGGGTTTTGCTCTTTGGTAACTTCTGCGCCGCATATTGCAGCTGTAATAATCAATTTTTCCATATTTATTATTTTTAATGATGTGTTTTTATTTTAATCTAAATCTTAATTTTTCTGCCTCAGCAGTAATTAACGTTTGCTTATCATTAGGAATATCTAATGCTGTAGCTATCTCAATGGCTTTATCTATATAGTCTGAAATCGCTTTTTTTGTTAAATTAGAGATATTTAAAGCTTCGAAAACAGCGGTTACTTTATTAAATTTCTCTTCACTACTTATTTCCGATGTTGCAAACAACTCTTTTAACAGTTTTACTTGCTCTTCGTTCCCAATGGAGAGGGCAAGCAGATATGGATAAGTCTTTTTATTTTCATCAATATCGCCACCTATTCTTTTTCCGAATGTCTCTTCTTCGCCATAAACATCTAACCAATCGTCCATTAGCTGAAATGCCAAGCCTATATAAATACCGAATTGGTAAATGTTCTCTTGCTCTTCTTCGGTGGCATTGGCAATAATAGCCCCCGATTTTAAGCAGCCAGCTAACATTACTGCTGTTTTCAGACGGATCATTTCGGTATACTCCTCTATGCTCACATTATCTGAGGTTTCGAAATCGATATCCATTTGTTGTCCTTCACAAATTTCGATAGAGGTTTTAGCGAACACATTAGTAATAACATGTAACGCCTCTTTTGAGATGGGGGTTTTCAGCAATTCGACGAGTGCCATGGTAGCGAGCGCGTCTCCAGCAAGGATAGCAATATTCGGATTCCACTTTTTGTATACGGTCTCTTTGCCTCGTCTTATCGGAGCATCATCCATAATATCATCGTGTATGAGGGTGAAATTATGCATCATTTCAAAGGCGGCAGCGGTATATAGTGCATCATCTACATTACCCCCAAATATTTCGGTGGCTAGTAGCACCAATCTTGGGCGCAACCGTTTGCCCCCTTGCTCTAAAACATAGAGCACTGGCTCGTACAAATTTTTGGGCGGTTTATCTTGAAATAGTGATTCAAATTTTTCTAGTAACTTTTTATCCATTTTTATTTTTCTAAATGTGAGAGATGTAAGCCATTACAACTCTATTTATTCTATCTCTTTTTCTATTATATAATCATTTCTATCTGAAGCATTTCTGGAAATCATATCGCCTAAAAAACCCGCTAAAAACAGTTGTGTACCTACAATCATAGCTAATATGGCCAGATAGAAGAGGGGCTGGTCTGTTACTTGACGATACCCTTCAATGCTCCGTGCTAGACTATACAACTTCTCTCCTATTAAATAAACGGTGATGGCAAAACCGGTAAAGAAAGAGATAAATCCCATGGGTCCAAAGAAATGCATCGGTTTTTTCCCAAACTTCGAGATGAACATGATAGACATTAAGTCTAAAAATCCATTAATGAATCGGTCCCAGCCAAACTTCGTAACGCCATACTTTCTTTTTTGATGTACTACCACCTTTTCGCCAATATTGGAAAAGCCCGCCCATTTGGCCAATACGGGCACATAACGGTGCATCTCTCCATATACTTCAATGGTTTTTATCACATCCGATCGATACGCTTTCAAGCCACAGTTAAAGTCGTTAAGGTGTATTTTCGACATTTTGCGGGTGGTCCAGTTAAACAATTTTGAAGGGATATTTTTGGCAATTTTAGAATCGTAGCGCACCTTTTTCCATCCCGAAATGAGGTCGTACCCACCATTCTTTACCATATCAAATAATTCGGGAATTTCATCGGGGCTATCTTGCAAATCGGCATCCATGGTAATTACCACAGCGCCTTTGGCTGCTTTAAAACCCACATTTAATGCGGCCGATTTTCCATAATTTCTTCTAATTTTTAGCCCTTTAAAGCAAGGGTTTTCTTGGTGTAGCTTCTCAATTACACTCCACGACTGGTCTTTGCTACCGTCGTCTATAAATAACACTTCGTATGTATAACCCTCTTTTTCAACCACTTTTTGTATCCACGCTGCTAACTCTGGCAACGATTCGTCTTCATTTAGTAAAGGTATAACTATTGATAAATCCATAAATTTTATTTTTCAAAACAAGCGACAAAGATACACTTCTTTTTGGGATTATGTAACAATTGAGAAAAAATAAAAACGGGGCTCAAAATCTCCTTCCACCCCTAATTTGCAACTTTTAACCTTTTCTCAGAGATTCCATTTGAGTTTTCCTGTTATTTCAGCTACATTTTCGCGCCTTTACGGCTTTGTTATGCCGCATTCTCTTTTCATTACATTACAAAATTCAACCTATA
The DNA here is from genome assembly GCA_964371885.1 of uncultured Lentimicrobiaceae bacterium. Lineage (GTDB taxonomy): Bacteria > Bacteroidota > Bacteroidia > Bacteroidales > WCHB1-69 > CAYJOY01. The sequence goes on from CAYJOY010000142.1 coordinate 3,391, forward strand.
TTTTGGCGTGCAAGTAGCCTACCACGCTGGGCTACGCTCGCTTTGGAAGTTTGAGGGTATTTTAATTGAAAAGGAGACATCTTGGACAGATTATCACGCATACTATGCCCAAAGCAATGGCTCTTATTTTCAATTTGGGTTAACCTTAGGCTATAGGTTAGATATGAAAAGGATAAAAAAATCTCAACAACAAACAAAATTTATTATTTTAATTTATAATAAGTTATCGTTAATTACGGCATTTTTAAATGCCGTAATTTTTTCTTGCCAATATGTTTTTTATCAGCATGATAAGCAAGGCTCTGAAAAATTATTAAAAAAGATAAAAATGCTCCTATTTAGGCAATATATGACGTATATTTGCCACTGTTAAATTATAGAAAAATTAAAAGATAATTTTCTTTATATTACACCTAAAATAAAACAATAAAACTATGGCAGCTAAACTTTTACCTTACGGAATTACCGATTTCGAGAACATGATGACCAACAACTTCTATTACGTAGATAAGACCCATTTTATCCAAAAAATAGAAACGGCACCTAGTTTTTTCTTCTTTGTACGGCCCCGTAGGTTCGGAAAAAGTTTAATGATAAACATGCTGTCGCATTATTACGATAAAAAGAGTGCTGATAAATTTGAGACTCTGTTTGGAAATTTAGCCATTGGTAAAAATCCTACTAAATTCAAAAATTATTACCTTATTTTAAGCCTCAATTTTTCTGGGGTAATGGGTAGTACCCTTCAAGAGATTGAACAACGATTTATGAGAAGTTGTAGGGCTCAATTCAAACTGTTTATTGAATATTACGCTAATTTTTTTTCAAAAGAAGAGATAGAATCTATCAAAGAAGAAGAGAATATAGCAGATCAATTAGTGCTCATTTGTGGCTATCTCAAAATTAATAAACAGAAAGTATATCTCATCATTGATGAATACGACCATTTTACCAATAACATTTTAACTAAACTTGGGACGTTATCGTATCAAGAGGTAACCCACGGCACAGGCTTTTTCAGAGCCTTTCTCAACAAGGTGAAAGAGTGTACCAGTAGCACCATCGAACGAATTTTCATCACAGGGGTGAGCCCTATTACCATGGATGATTTAACCAGCGGCTTTAACATTATGGCCAACATGAGTAATGAAGCCGATTTTAACGATATGATGGGCTTCTCGGAAGTGGAGGTACGGCAAATGCTAACCTATTTTTATAATGAAGGGACAATAAGAGAACATACTCCCAATGAACTCATTGAAATCATGAAGCCATGGTATGACAATTACTGTTTTAATGAAGATTGTTTAGACGAGCCCCCACTCTATAATTCTGATATGGTACTCTATTTTTTGAATAGTTATCAACGAAATAAGAAACTCCCTAAAGAGATGATTGACCGCAACATCCGTACCGATTACAACAAGTTGCGCCATTTAATTTCGGTTGATAAAAATTCAGGGTATAACACGAGTGTTATTCAAGAGATTATTACCACTGGGGGCACTTCAGGGAAAATCAACACAGGGTTTTCGGTGCACGAACTCGTTCATTCCGATAATTTTAAAAGTTTATTGTACTATTTAGGATTGGTTACCATTAGTGGCACTTATCGGGGGATGCTACGCCTAACAGTACCGAACCAAGTGATAAAGGAGCAGATGTATCAATTTTTAGCCGAAGCGTATAAGGAGGGGTACAATATAGCTTTCGATACCAAGAAACTCGACACATTAATGGAGAATTTAGCGTTTGATGGCGAGTGGGAGCCCTACTTCGAGTTTGTGAGCGAGCAGTTGCGCGCACACAGCGCCATTCGCGAGTTTATGAATGGCGAAGCACACGTAAAAGGCTTCCTATTAGCCTATATGGGGATGAACAACAACTACATTGTTTTCCCTGAATACGAAATGAACAAGGGATTCTCCGATTTTTACATGCAGCCCAAACTGTACCACCAACCCGATATTCTCTACTCTTACGTTGTCGAGATTAAGTACGCCAAACGCGACGCCCCCGATACAGTATTAGACCAACTGCAAGAAGAGGCTGCCGTGCAACTGGCACAATACGCCCAATGCGAGAAAGTGCAGTCGACGATTGGACATACTGAACTGCGAAAGCTAGCCGTTATTTACCGTGGCTGGGAGATGGTGCGATGGGTGCGGGTGTAAACACTTAACACTTGCTACAAGCATGAGATTGCGAAAGGGATGACTATTTGCTTTCGTAGAGATTTTCTCTGATTATTTTCATGGTTTCTTTAGTCCCTTTCCCCTCCTGTCCTACTATGAAATTATACATTTCACCATCGTACATTAACTCTATTAAATGGCAGTCGTAAGCCTCTTTTGTTTTAGGAAGTTTCACTTTAAAACTATTGGTTTTATCTTTAATTTTGATGTTATGGTTGTATATTTCATCAATAAATTCCGATGTTATACGCACCGATATTACGGTTTCTTTAGGTTCTTTTATTTGGAATGCTATTTCGTTTTTCTCGCAAGTATATTGATTATTAAGAGGAGTTATCATCTCACTTTGACCACTAAAAATTAACAGGTTAAATGCTTTCAGGATGTCTGTTATTCCGTATC
>CAYJOY010000143.1:0-5971 GCA_964371885.1 uncultured Lentimicrobiaceae bacterium
CGTTTAAGTAAGCTAAACCTACGTATGCAATAGCCCCTTTTGTTTGTTTTACCGATTGAATAATGGCACCAGTTGCAGGCATTGATAATGCAGTAGGGGTGTAGTTTTTGTTTTTTAATACTTTCGATTTAAAGAATTCGTAAGTTCCTGAAGATGTTTCACGCGAATATACCACTATTTTCATATCGGCACCACCCACTTCTTTCCAGTTGGTAATTTTTCCTGTAAATATCCCTTCTAATTGTGCGCGTGTTAATTGCGATACTCCGTTGGCTTTGTTAACAACCACAGCAATAGCATCGTATGCAACAATAACCTCTTCGAAAGTTTTGCCAGCTTCGTTTAACTTCTGTTTTTCGGTAAATTTAATTTGTCTCGATGCTTGTGCAATATCGGTAGTACCCGCTATTAATGCTGAGATACCAACCCCTGAGCCACCACCGGTTACAGAAACGTTAGCCCCATTTTTAGAATATGCTTCTGCCTCTTTTTGCGAAACAGGTAATACAGTATCCGACCCTTTTACTTTTATTTGTGCTGTTCCTACAACTTGTAAGCCGATTAATAATATCGCAGCTACCCAAAATTTTTTCATCATTTCCATTTTTGTTTTTTGTTTTTTTAATTAATTTTTCGATGGCAAAAATAGGGTGGGAATATTACGAAGATATTTCCCTATCGTTAAAAAATTATCAAAAAAAGATTGCAAAAATGTAACAGAATCGCCAATTTATTCAAAAATTAGCGACACTCCTAATTGGGAGTATTGTGGGTGCGAGCGAAATTTACAGAGTGGATTTTGTTAAAATTATATTTTCTAAGTGGATACCGCGCGACCCTTTAATAAGGATGAGGTGGTGATTAACAGTGTTGTTCTGTAAATAGTGGTTGCATGCGGCTACATCGGGGAAGAAGTTGTGAGCACCGTTTCCTGCTTTAAAAAAGTGATTGCCTACAAAGTAGCAGGTAATTTCTAACTCTTTGCACCACGCTATTATTTTTTGATGCTCTTTTTCGCTCTCTTCTCCTAGTTCGAACATATCGCCTAGTATGGCCATTTTGTTTTCGTGTTGCATTTCTGCTAGGTTCTCTAGAGCTACTTGCATGCTCGAAGGGTTAGCGTTGTAATAATCGGCAATAATGAGATTGGTGCCCCGTTGCTGCATTTGAGAGCGGTGGTTAGTGGGGGTGTATTCGGAAAGGGCCGCTATAACATCGCTAAAAGCAACGCCATAGTGCGTGCCTATTGCGGCGGCGGCTAGCAAGTTGGCACAGTTGTATTTCCCGATGAGTTGCGTAGTTAATGGCTTGTTGTTGAGCTTTATTTCTAACGTTGGATTTATCCGCACTATTTCGGCTATAAACAACGATTGAGAAGCATTGCCATAACCTGTAAAATAGGGGTAGTTGCCTAACTTCTCGGTTAAAATCTTATCTTCTAAGTTTATAAAAATCGTTCCAGCATTGTTCATTACAGCACGATACAAACCCATCTTAGTATCGATAATATTCTCGAAACTGCCAAATCCTTCTAAATGCGCGCGACCTACATTGGTAACCACACCTGCGGTTGGTTGGGCAATGGCGCAAAGGTCGTCAATCTCGCCTACGTGGTTGGCCCCCATCTCTATAACCGCTATCTCGTGCTCTTGAGTTAACGATAAAAGCGTTAATGGCACCCCAATGTGGTTGTTGAGGTTTCCTTTGGTAAATCCTACCTTGTATTTCTTCTTTAAAACCGCAACAATCAGCTCTTTAGTGGTGGTTTTTCCGTTGGTTCCCGTAATGCCAAACAAAGGGATGTGGAGCTGCTGGCGGTGATAAGCTGCCAATTCCTGAAGTGTTTGCAAGGTGTCTTTTACCACAAAACACTTGGGGTGATCCTTGTAGGTATTAAACTCGGTAACTACTAAGGCAGCCCCTTTTTCTAGCGCCTCTTTAACAAAATGGTTCCCATTGAAATTATCCCCTTTTAAACAGAAAAATAGAACATTGGGGGCAATGTTACGGGTATCGGTGCAAATGGTGGGGTGTTGCAAGAATTTTTGATAGAGCTCTTGAATCATAGCGTTTGTTTTAAAGATGTAGAGACGCTGCAAGCAACGTCTCTACATGGTGTTTTGTATTAATTAAGATAAATGATCTTAGTAGTTAAAAACTTGTTCTAATGTTAACTCTTTCACGTTTCCGTAATTCTTTAATAAGTTAAAATCGATTTTGTTTCTGTCGCCAATTACTAAAATATCGTAATGCTTTCCTTTCACTCTGTTGTCGAAGAAAGCTTGAATATCATTCATCGTCATATTTTCAACGGCTGCGTAGGTAGTTTCGCGTGGGTCGTTCTCTAATCCTATTTTTTGAAGCGATAAGTAGTTCCAGAAGATGTCATCTTTAATAATTCTTTCAGTATTCATTTTTTTAATAATCGCTTCTTTGCTATTGTTAAATGCTACGTCCGAAGCGGTCATGGTATTTAGTAATCCAGTTAAAGCGTCGAGTGCCTCTTTCATTTTGTCGGGCTGTGTGCTTAAGAAGCCAGTAATATAGTTAGAGTGCTCCAGATCTCTTGCTTGGTTGTAAGCAGCAAAACAAGAGTATGCTAACCCTTTAGCTTCTCTAATTTCTTGGAATACGATGCTCGACATTGAACCGCCGTAGTATTCGTTAAACATAGTAGTAGCAGGAATAATAGAAGCGTCGAACTTAGTATCTTTCGAGCTAATACCAATCATAGTTTGTACCATATCGAAATTTACGAAAAGGATTTCAGGCTCGGTGTATTCTAACTCTGGGTATACAGTTGCTTCAGGAATAGGAGAATACTCACCCGTAACATTGTGCGTAGTTTTAATTAATTCGGCAACGCCAGACTCCTCGCGAGGACCATAGTAGAATGAAAGGTGTTCGTAGTTGAATAAGCCAGCCACTAAGTCTGTTAAAGTTTTAGGATCGATAGCTTTCAACTCTTCTTCGCTAATAATATCGGTGAAAGAAGACTTTTCGCCATATTTAGAGTAGTTCATTAAACCACCCCAAAGGATGCTATTTTTGTTTAATTTAGCATTATCTCTGTTTTTAAGGATGCCATTTACATATTCGTTGTAAACATCTTGGTCTGGTTTGTAGCTTTTCATCACCTCTTCCATCAGTTTCGCAGCTTCGTTCAGGTTTTCGTCTAATCCGCTCACTACCACATAACATAAATCGCTACCCGTACCAATACTGTAGTTTACCCCTAAACGGTACCACTCTTTGCTTAAATCGTCAATTGTTTTGGTTTCAGTTCCTAAATACTCCATATAATCAAGGGCAATAGGTAACAATTTATTGTTCTTTTTGTCCATTTTAATGATATAGTATAAGGTAGCGATGTCATTTTTCTCATTTTTAATGTAGTTTAACTCAAGCCCTTTTGCTAATTCAGTTGTTTTAATTTTTGCTTTATAGTCAACAAAAACTGGTTGAATTTCCGACACTTTGATAGCAGCAAGCTCTTCTACGAATTTCGATTGAGAGTTTCTATCAATTGTTAAGGCGGTAATCACTGGTTTTTCCATGTGCATTACATCGTCGGCAACTCCCATTCTTTTATAAGTAACAAGGTAGTTATCGGTAAAAAACTCGTTAGCAAAAGCTACTATTTCTTCTTTGGTAATTTTTGCCATTTCGTCGTGTGCACTTACTACATCAGCCCACTCTTTATTAGCAATAAAAGCATCTACAAATCCGTAAGCAACATAGTTGCCATCAATAGCTTCAATTTGCGATAATTTAGCTTCGTTAACAATAGCTTCTAATAACCATTCTTCAAACTCTCCTTTTTTCACTTTGTCTAATTCGGCTAATAGAAGGTCTTTTACTTGTTCTAGTGTTTGCCCTTCGCGAGGTGCTCCACCTAACATAAATAAACCGTAATCGTTAAGTGCCATTGCATTAGCATAAGCATACATTACTTCTTGTTTTTTAGTAAGATTCAAATCCATTAACCCTGCTTGTCCGTTAGAAAGGATAGCAGAAATCATAGTTAAGTAGTCGGCTTGTTTCGACTTGTTCCCTTCAGTTCTAAAAGCAACAGTTACCGATTCTCTTTCTGGACCCGATACTTCAATCTCGCTAGTAGCGGTAATAGGCTCTTCTACTTCGCAAACCGTTTTAGGAAGGTTTTCGTTAGCTTTCATACTACCAAAATATTGGTCTATGATTTTTACAGTAGCTTCAAAATCGAGGTCTCCCGACATACAAACCGCCATATTGTTAGGTACATAGAAATCGTTTTTAAATTTAACAATGCTTTCCATAGAAGGGTTTTTCAAATGTTCGCCTTTACCAATAACACTAATTCCGTAAGGGTGTTTAGGGAACATATTCGCCATAGTGGTAGAGAACATTCTGCGGTTGTCGCTATCTTGTCCCATGTTAAACTCTTCGAAAACAGTCTCTAGTTCGGTGTGGAATAATCTTAATACTAAGTTGTTAAAACGGTCGCTTTCAGTAAGTGCCCATCTTTCAATTTCGTTAGAAGGGATCTCGTTTACGTAAACAGTTTCGTCGTACGAAGTCCATGCGTTAGTACCAGTAGCACCAATCATAGAGCAAACTTTATCGTACTCATTAGCAATAGCATATTGCGAAGCTATTTGTGATAAAGAGTCGATTTGAGCATAAATACGTGTTCTTTCTGCTTCATCTGTCGTTTGGCAACGGAGCTCGAAAAGGTCAGAAATTTGTTGAATAAGTACACGCTCTTTTTCCCAATCTTTAGTTCCTAAAGATGATGAACCTTTAAACATCATGTGCTCGAAGTAGTGCGCTTGACCTGTGTTTTCTCTTGGGTCATCTTTCGAACCAGCACGTACTGCAATTAATGTTTGAATTCTTGGTTTGTCTTCATTTACAGATAAATAGATTTTTAATCCATTTTCTAATGTGTAAATTCTTGCCCCCGCTGGATCGTTCTCTACGTATTCGTAGGTGTAACCGTTAGCATCGGTGGCTGTTTTTGTGGCGTATTTGTCGCTGCTACTTGTACATCCCACTAGTGAGATTAATGCAAAAAAAGCAACCACCAATAAACATTGTTTTTTGTTCATAATATTGATTGTTAGTTAATTAATAATTTTTATTGTCGATGCAAATATATATAAAAATATTAGGATACGCATGTAAAATTCACTTTTAGTTAAACAATATTTGCGAATTTTGTCTCTTCTATTGCTGAAGCGTTGTTTAGCTTTATTGCTGTTGCGTAACTTGTTGATTATATGCCGCTTACTGTCTATTTGTTATGTAGTAATGCGCACCTTCTTAAGGAGTACTACCCCTTTTTTATAAATGTATAGTTTTAGAATTTCGACGCACTCATTTCCCAAAGATTTAGGAACGATATTTTTGCAATTTCTACCAGTTTATCCCAGTTAATTTTTTCTATCTCGTCGCTTACTTTGTGGTAATCGGGGTGCACTCCTGTTTGATACCATAAAATTGGTATTTTCTTTTTAGCAAAGTGGGTATTGTCGCTCCCCCCTACGGGGTTGTCCCAAGGCCTAAGATTTGGTTGCAGTTTGAGATGGTATTTTGCAATATCTTCTTTTATCCATTCTTCGAATTGAGGATAGGCTTTTGTATATAAGCAGTAGGTAATCCATTCATTTTCTGATGCGTCATCATGATTTCGTCCTATCATATCGAAGTTTAAGTACCCTTTTACCTGTTCTATTTCTCTAAAATTTTCCACAAAATACCTTGAGCCGAGTAGCCCTTTTTCTTCGCCATCCCATAGTGCAAAAACAATATTACATTCGGGTTGCACACCCGTAGCAAGGAATGCCTCTGCTATTTGCAATATTGCAGCAACCCCCGATGCGTTGTCGTCGGCACCGTTGTAAATCTGGTCGCCCACAAGGGTAGTGTCTATCCCTAAATGGTCGTAGTGTGCACCTATTACTACGTATTCTTCTCTGTTTTTACCAGG
>CAYJOY010000144.1:0-1126 GCA_964371885.1 uncultured Lentimicrobiaceae bacterium
TCGAGTCTCGTTTTCCGCTCAAAAAAAAAGAGATAGCTTTCAGTTATCTCTTTTTTTTTGCTCTTTATTCAAGCATTCCTATATTACGTATGTTATACGAACTCAATCCTTCTTTTCTCTTTTCGAGACAGCAACCGATAGTTAATCCAAATTGAAAATAAGAGCCCTTACCATGTGCATACAACACTACTGAAAGGAAATAAATGCTTGCCAATGCTGCTAACCACACGTTCTATTTTTGCGCACGGCACACCATTACAACACATACTACCATAAATATAAAATTCGGTATCCACACCCCTAATGCTGCGGGGATTGCTCCCGAGGCAGAGAATACGGTGGAAATTTGTTGAAAGAAAATGAAGATAAAGGCCAATGCAACACCGAAGAAAATATGGACGCCCGTGCCTCGCTGCGTTTTTCGAGATGCTATGGTAAAACCCAGAAAGGTCATAATAAATGTCCCTAGAGAATTGGCTAATCGTTTATTCTTTTCCATTACAAAAAACTTCATCAACCCACTACCCTTCTCTCGCTCTGTTTTAATCTGAGCATTAAGTTCGCTAAAGGTCATCTCTTCTGCAATCCTTACATCTTGCGAAAAATCTAATGGGGTTAAATTAAAGGTAGTATCCATTACATCGCCAGTTACTACTTTCTCCTCAATATTAGAAACCGTGCGTAGCGTATAGTCTTTAAGTTTCCATAATTTTAAAGAGTCGTTGTATGCAATATCTCGTGCCGATAACTTATAAGAGATAAACTGACTGCTTATCACTTCGTAAGTAAATCCATAACCAATTTGGTTATTTATATCCCAGCGTTCTAAAAAAACATAGCTATTGGCGTCGTTACGAACATGAATCGATGAGTTACTAGCCGCAAACTTCTTCATCCCCTTTTCTTTAAAATTATTCAACCCCTCCGCCGAATTAGGAACAATATTATTGGACATAAAAAATGCAAAAGCAGAAAGTATGAATGCCCCTGCAAAGTATGGAACGAGCAGTCTATAAAAACTTATTCCTCCGCTTAGCATGGCCACAATCTCTGTTCGCGAGGTAAGTTGGGAGGTGAACCATATAACACTAATAAAGGTAAAAAGTGGGATAAATAGATTAATGAA
>CAYJOY010000144.1:1152-5948 GCA_964371885.1 uncultured Lentimicrobiaceae bacterium
TTGCAATTTATTCTGTATTGAGTACCGTTTACAATCTTTGTTTTACCACCTCAAACAACACAATACCTGTAGCTACAGAAACATTGAGCGAATTAATAGTTCCCACCATGGGTATTCTCACGGCATCGTCGCACTCACGCTGATAATCCCAAGCAATACCCTCATATTCATTACCCATTATTAGGCACGTGGGGGTTTTGAAATCTTTTTCATAATGGAGTTGCTCTGCTTTTTCGGTAACTGCAACCACTTGTAAACCTGAGTCTTTGAGGTATCTAATTACCTCAATCAGGTTCGAATGTCTACATATTGGAATTTTAAAGATAGCACCTGCAGAGCTTTTTACCGCATCTTCGTTCAGCTGCGCTCCCCCTTTTAAAGGAAGTACAACTGCATCTACCCCTGCACATTCCGCACTACGGGTTATAGCACCAATGTTTCGCACATCGGTAATTTTGTCTAACATCAGAATAAAAGGGGTGCGTCCCTCTTCAAAAACGGTAGGAAGGATGTCAAAAATCGATTGATACTCAATAGCTGAAACAAAAGCTAACACCCCTTGATGGTTATTTCGGGTAATCCTATTAATTTTTTCAACCGGCACATATTGAAAAGGAATTTTATGTTCTCGCACCTGAATAAAGAGATGTTTGAACAAATCGCCTTTTAATCCTTTCTGAAACAATACTTTATCAATTGTTTTGCCATTATCAATAGCCTCTAATATCGGTCTAAAACCGTATACAATGTTATCTTGCATTTACTTTATTTTTGAATCTGCAAAGGTATGCTCTTTTTTTGAATATTAGGTTTAAAAACAACAAAAAAAGAGAAGAAAAAATTGGAGAATTTTACAATCGGGAGAGAATACTTATTTTTAAGTTTTCTTTAAATGTCATCTATCATTAATATTATAGAGGCAATCTTTTAGATTACCTCTACAATACTAATAAAGATGTTTTAGAATGGAAGATCATCAAGGAAATCGGGCACTTCTGGCTCTGGCACCGTTCCAATTGCGGGGGAAGCTAATTTCACTTCTGTCGCTTTCTCTTCTTGTTTAGGAGTTAAAATAGAGAAAGTAGTAGCCTCTATTTCGGTTATATACCGTTTAGTGCCACCATCTTCCCAACTACGCGTCCTCAATTTTCCCTCCAAATAAATTAATTTCCCTTTCGAGAGATATTGCTCCGCAATATCTGCTAGTTTGCGCCAACAAATAATGTTATGCCACTCTGTTTTTTCTACTTTATTGCCCGCCTTATCTTTGTAATACTCAGACGTTGCAATGGTAAATGAGGCTTTTTTAACGGCGCCTTCAAAGGTTTTTACTTCTGGGTCTTTTCCCAATCTGCCTACTAGGGTAACTCTGTTAATTCCTGACATAATAAATAGTTTTTTAAGTTGATAAATAAGTTCGTAGCGAAGATAGGAAAAAATTTTGATACAAAACAATTAAAAATCATAAAACGATTAAAAATTTCGAATTACCCAGTCGGCTAAGCTACATTTTTCCTCTTGATTTATTTGACATTCAATACGTTGCAATATTTCTTCTCGTGCTAAATTGGGGTTTCTTTTTTCTATTCTAGCAATCCTTGTCTCTAGCGGGGCATCAACAACTACAATTTTATCAAAAAAATGTACAAAATTTGCCTCATAAATGATCGCACTTTCCATCATTACGGTTGTGGCACATTGTTCATTCTTCCATTTTTGGAAGTTTTCGATAACTTTTGGGTGAATGAGTGCATTAATGTAGCGTTTTTCCTCATCATTTTGAAATATGATGGCACCTAATTCTGAGAAATCTACAACCCCATCTTTCACTACTTTGTCACCATATCTTTTATAGAGTTCATTAATAACAGTAGGTTCATCATATAACTTCTTAGCCTCATCATCGGCATTATAAACAGGAATTCCTAACATCTTAAAATGCTCAGCTATGTAGGTTTTTCCTACTCCTATTCCACCTGTCAATCCGATTGTAACCATTATTTTAATGCCTTTTCGAGCACTTCGAAGTGTTCGTCGCTAAAGGTTAAAGGGGGTGCCACGCGCAAAGCGGTATCACACCACAAGAACCAATCGGTAAAAATACCGTTTTGCAAAAAATGTTGAATTGTTTTAAAATTGCGCTGCGAATCATTAAATTCTACAGCCATCATCAATCCTAAGTGGCGTACTTCTGTAACGCCGTCATACCGAAGAAATAATTGCTTTAACTTTTCGCCCATTTTCTCTGCGTTTTCCCATAACTTGTTCTCAACAATTAACCGAAGGTGTGTTAACGCCGCGGCGCAACTCACCGGATGCCCACCAAAGGTGGTAATGTGTCCAAGTACTGGATTATGGGTTAATGTATTCATTACTTCTCTATTCGCAATAAAAGCCCCTAATGGCATTCCGCCTCCTAACGCTTTTGCTAGCAATAAAATATCGGGAACAATACCGTAATGTTCGAAAGCGAAGCACTTTCCAGTTCGTCCTAATCCCGATTGAATTTCATCTACTATGAGCAACGTTTCGGTTTCGGTGCAACGTGCACGTAACTGCTGCCAGTATTCCCTTGATGCTAATTGCACGCCCGCTTCGCCTTGTACTATTTCAACAATAATGGCAGCTGTTTTTTGGGTAATTTTTTCCAAATCATCTATGCAACCATGCTTAATAGCCTTTGTTTCAGGAAGCAACGGTTCAAATGGTTTTCGATACGCTTCACTGCCCATTACACTCATCGAGCCATTGGTTGCTCCGTGATATGCTTTTTCGAAATAGAGTATCTCCTTACGTTGGGTATATCTGCGTGCTAGTTTCAATGCCCCCTCAACTGCTTCTGATCCCGAGTTTACGAAAAAAACAGAATTGAGAGTTTCTGGCAAAATGGTTACTAAAAGTTCCGCCAACGCTACTTGAGGCTGCTGCACCAATTCGCCATACACCATTAAGTGCATGTATTTTTCTGCTTGATCTTTTACAGCTCGTACTATATCAGGATGCGAATGACCCACATTACAAACAGCAATGCCTGCTATTAGGTCGAGGTACCTCTTGCCACACGGAGAAAAAAGATAAAGCCCTTCGGCTCTATCTATCTCTATTTTCAATGGTTCGGGCGATGTATGTGCTAAATATTGATCGAATGCTTTTTGAAATGATGTTTTCATCAGTCTTATTATTCGGCCAAAACCAATACTTTATTTTTCAGCACCTCTACTGTTCCCCCTTCTATGGAGAAATTTTGAACTGCCGTATTATCTTCCACTTTTATCACCCCTTTTGTTAAAGCCGACACTAGTGGTGCGTGATTTTCAAGCACTTCAAAGAGCCCGTCTATTCCTGGAAGTTGCACAAGGCTCACTTCTCCTGCAAATATTTCTTTTTCTGGGGATAATATCTCTAGTTTCATTATTCTAATTTATTATTTAGATGCTTCTAACTCTTTCTTTCCTTTTTCGATGGCTTCTTCAATCGTTCCCACTAGGTTGAATGCGTTCTCAGGAAGGTGGTCTAGTTCACCATTCATAATCATATTAAAACCTTTAATGGTATCTTCTACGTTAACAAACACCCCTTTTAATCCTGTAAACTGCTCTGCTACGTGGAAAGGTTGTGATAAGAAACGTTGTACACGGCGAGCGCGGTGCACTACTTTTCTGTCTTCCTCAGAAAGTTCTTCCATACCAAGTATCGCGATAATATCCTGAAGTTCAGTATATCTTTGGAGCATTTCTTTCACTCTTTGCGCCGTTCTGTAGTGCTCTTCACCCACGATATCTGGAGTTAAAATACGAGAAGAAGACTCTAATGGATCGACGGCAGGGTAAATACCTAGCTCTGAAATTTTTCTATTTAATACCGTAATGGCATCTAAGTGCGAGAAAGTAGTGGCAGGTGCTGGGTCGGTTAAGTCATCCGCTGGCACGTAAATAGCTTGCACAGAAGTAATAGACCCTCTTTTTGTAGAGGTAATACGTTCTTGTAGCATCCCCATTTCTGTTGCTAGTGTTGGCTGATACCCTACTGCTGAAGGCATACGGCCAAGTAGTGCCGATACTTCAGAACCTGCTTGGGTAAAACGGAAAATATTATCGACGAAGAAAAGGATATCACGACCACCTGTTTCGCTATCTCCATCGCGGAAATATTCTGCTACAGTAAGACCCGATAAGGCCACCCTTGCGCGTGCTCCTGGAGGCTCGTTCATCTGTCCAAATACCATGGTACACTGCGATTTAGCGAGCTCTTTTTTATCGATTTTCGACAAATCCCAACCCCCTTCTTCCATACTCTTTTCAAAAGCTTCGCCGTAACGGATAACGCCCGATTCTATCATCTCTCTCAATAAGTCGTTACCTTCACGTGTACGTTCTCCTACACCAGCAAAAACCGACATCCCTGAATATTTTTTTGCGATATTGTTAATCATCTCCATAATCAATACCGTTTTTCCTACACCAGCACCACCGAAAAGACCAATTTTACCCCCTTTAGCATAAGGCTCAATGAGGTCAATAACTTTAATACCAGTAAATAACACCTCTTGAGTTGTCGATAAACTTTCGAATGATGGAGGATCGCGGTGAATCTCCATTCTTTCATTAGTATCAATATTACCAATGCCGTCAATAGCATCTCCTAATACATTCAACAGACGCCCATTAATATTACCAATTGGCACAGAAATCATTTCACCTGTATGTGTTACTTCCATGTTTCTTCTTAATCCGTCGGTAGAGTCCATCGCAATACATCGCATCGTATTTTCTCCAATATCTTGCTCACATTCTAAT
>CAYJOY010000145.1:0-5899 GCA_964371885.1 uncultured Lentimicrobiaceae bacterium
AAAGAAAACCTCAAAAACGCGATTTTGAAATAGAAGTAGCCGATTTAGGCATATTTGTAGCTAAACTTAAAAGTAGAAATGTAACAACATTCCATGCAGAAGTGTTGGCAAAATACGATAAAGTGAGCCCTATCTTTAAAACGCCTGAAGGGATTCCTACTTTCTATATATTAGATCCGTATGATAACTATTTTCAAGTAATTGAAGATCAGTACATCTATATTGATGAAAACAATAACACCGGTGGCTGCATAGGTGCCACTATTGGAGTTAACAATATAGAGGCATCGTTGAATGTGTATCGCGATATATTAGGATACGACATCGTAGTTTACGACAAAACAGGTACTTTCGATGACTTTGGGTACATGAAAGGGGGAGACCAACAGTACCGTCGTATGTTGTTGCGTCACTCCGAAAATAGAAAGGGACCATTTTCGCAAATGTTCGGAAAATCGGAAATAGAGCTAGTGCAAGCTATAGAGCGCACACCACGCAAAATATACGAAAACAGATATTGGGGAGACCCAGGATTTATACAAATATGCTTCGATGTAATAAACATGCAAGCATTGAAAAAATTCTGCACTGAAAAAGGGTGCCCATTCACCATAGATAGCTGCCCAGATGGAAAAGTATTTGCCATGGGCGACGCAGCTGGCCACTTTACTTATATTGAAGATCCGGACGGTACACTCATAGAGTTTGTTGAAACACACAAAATTCCAGTAATGAAGAAGTTAGGACTGTTTGTTAATTTACAAAAAAGAAATAGAGAAAAACCGTTGCCAAAATTTATGCTTAAATTATTGGCATTTAACAAAGTAAAATTTTAAATGTTCAAATAAAAAGCAATCCTTTCAAAAATGATTGCTACACATAGATAAAATAATAATAAAAAGCAATGCTTAAACTCCCCAAAAATATGAAACATATAATATTAATATTCTCTTTAGTTTTATTAATCGCTGCTTGTGATAATAGCAAACCCATAAATAACGATAAAATAGCCACACAGAACGAAATCTTAGTGCAGTTTAGCAATATTACAGCACATTTAGAACAAGATTCGCTACCCATAAACGACATTAATGCCTTTGTTGGTAATGTGTTAACCTATTATGAAACGAATCCAGAGGATGTAACTACCCCCGATTTAATGCTAAAGGCGGGGCTCCTTACCACAACTTTAGCAAAACTATCAAATTCGCCAGAGCAAAGAGCGCAATCAGCAAATCAGGCAATTGAAATTTTTTCGAAAATAGAAAAAGTATATCCAGAAAATGAGAACGCCAAAAAATCGATTCTCAACAAAGCGTTTGTGTACGATGAAGTATTGCAAGATTATAGCAGTGCCGAAACTATTTATCGCGATTTTATCAACCGATATCCTAACGATAGTGTATCGGTACATTTACGTACCTACATCGAAATGCTAGGCAAATCTCCAGATGAGATCATGGCGGAAATTAAAAAGAACGAAGAAGAACAAAAACAAATAGCAAATAACTAATACAACAGTATAATCGAAATAACAGGAAGATTAATTCAAAAAATGCCCATTCAATCTGGAATAGGGAAAACAGGCAATAATTGGCAGAAACAAGATTTCGTAATAGAGACCTTAGAACAATATCCAAAAAAGATATGTGCCAACTTATGGGGCGATAGATGCGCCATGTTAGAGGTTGTAAATATTGGCGATCAAATAGTGATGTCTTTCGACATTGAGTCGCGAGAGTTTAATGGCCGTTGGTATACCGATGTACGTGCTTTCCGTTTAGCACCTGTAGCGGCTACACCTAATGCACAGCCGCAATATGCGCCACCAGCCGCTGCACAACCACAGTATGCCCAGCCAGCACAACCACAGTACACCCAACAACCTGTTGCTCAGCCTGTAGTTCCAACCGCACCTGTAGTGCCACCAGCAGAAGATAATAGTAATATGGACGATGACCTCCCATTCTAAATCATGTTTGGAATAACCCACCTGGCACAAATACCACTTAGGAAAGAGCCAAAACATGCCTCCGAAATGGTATCGCAACTCCTATTTGGAGAGTGTTATACTCTCAATACAATAGGGGATGAATGGTCGGAAATAACCACACACAACTGCCAATATAAAGGGTGGGTAGATAGTAAAGCACTTCATATTGTTACCGATGATGAGGCCGCTTTCTATTTGCAAAACATAAATGTTATAGTAGAGCACGCTATGCTAGACCTAGTTTCGCCGTGCTCTACTTTTACGTTTCCCATTTTCAAAGGCTCCACCTTTGCCATGAGTACTGAAGGAAAAATATACATGGGAACAAAATCTTACCAAGTAACACAAAATAACAGATGTATTGAGATTGCAAAATCTACAGATGTCAATTATTTGAGAAGCAGAATTTTATCATATTCTAAAGGGTACTTAAATGCTCCATACTTATGGGGAGGGCGCACCCCGGTAGGCATTGATTGCTCTGGTTTGGTGCAAAATTGCTACAAGTCGATAGGTTACCAGCTCGCCCGCGATGCGTCGCAACAGCAGCTGTTAGGAAAAGCTACCACTTTGCAAGAGGCACAGCCTGGCGATGTTGCTTTTTTTGCCAATAAGGAGGGAAAGGTAACCCATACAGGTATCCTTATCAATTCTAATAGCATAATCCATGCCAGCATCTGTGTGAAAATAGAACCTATTGACGATACAGGAATTGTAACGTTAGATGGTTCTTATTCGCATGAACTACATTCTATAAAATCTTACCTATAATGTTTTTAAGAGGAGAAAAAATAGGATTAAGGGCCATGGAGCCATCCGATTTGAAATGGCTATACGCCTGGGAGAACCACCCCGATGTTTGGGCAATAAGTGAGCTACCTGCTCCATACTCTCAGTATGTAATTTCCGAATTTTTGAAGACTGCGCATCTCGATATATACACCACTCGTCAGATGCGATTAATAATAGTAGCATTACACACGCGCAAAATAGCAGGCATTATCGACCTCTTTGCCTTCGATCCACTTCACGCGCGCGCTGGGGTAGGCATTCTAATAGCTCCCCAATGGCGTGAACAACATTTTGCAACAGAGGCTATTACACTTCTTAAAAAGTATACCTTCGAAGCACTGCACCTACATCAACTATATTGCGATATAGAGACAGAGAATATTGCTAGTATACAACTATTCGAAAAGTGTGGTTTTCAATACGTTGGGGTAAAAAAAGAGTGGAAAAAGAGAATAGAGGGATTTTCAGATGTAGCTATTTATCAATGCATTAATCATGACAGTAAAAGATAAATATCAGTTTCTTATTCAATATTTTAAAGAGCACAATCCCGAGGCTGTCTCCGAGTTGCATTACACCAATCCATTTGAGCTATTGGTGGCGGTAATTTTATCGGCGCAATGTACCGATAAGCGGGTAAACATGGTAACGCCCGCACTGTTTCAACGCTATCCAACCCCTGCGGCAATGGCGCAAGCTACAGAAGAAGAGGTTTTTGAGATGATACGCTCCATCTCATACCCTAATAGTAAAGCGAAATATTTGTCGAAATCGGCTAAAATACTGCTCGAAAAGTTCAACGAAAAGGTGCCCGATACCATGGAGGAGTTAACCACATTGCCAGGTGTAGGGCGCAAAACAGCTAATGTTATCTTATCGGTTATTTTCAACCAAGCGGCAATGGCAGTCGATACCCACGTGTTTCGTGTCTCTAACCGTTTAGGAATAGTAAAAAATTCGAAAACCCCGTTAGAGACTGAAAAACAACTTATGAAACACTTTCCAGAAGAGCTCGTCCCAATAGCGCACCACTGGCTCATCCTTCATGGAAGATACATCTGCTTAGCTCGTAAGCCACAATGTGAAAATTGTGGACTTACTACTATCTGCAACCATTACATAAAAGAGAATACAACCCCTTAAATTCTATTAACGTAAGTACGGATTCTCATCACGTTCCTCTCCAATGGTAGTAGTATCACCGTGCCCAGGAATAACGACTGTTTGTGAAGGAAGTGGCATTAGCTTGCCTTTGATATTACGGATAAAAAGTTCATAATTACCAGTAGGCAAATCGGTTCTTCCAATATTTCTTTCAAAAAGAACATCACCTACAATTATGGTTTCGTCTGCTTTATTATAGAGGCAAATCGACCCGTCGGCATGCCCGTAGCACTCAATAATATCCCACGACTGCTCTCCGAAAGTAATAGATTCACCTTCTGTTATCCAAATATTTGGGGTAGGGTAGTGCTGCTGGGTAAATCCAAACTGTGCGCCATAATCAGCCGATTCAACATAAATAGGCATCCCATCTTTAGAAGCCACTAATGGGGCACCAAAAGTCTCTACACAGTACTGGTTGCCCACTACATGGTCGATGTGAGGGTGGGTGTTAACAATGTATTTCACCGTTAAGCATTCTTTATCAACAAATTGCTTTAACAATTCATTTTCAGCTGCATTGCTATTGCCAGGGTCTACAATAATGGCCTCTTTACTTTTGTCGTAAATTACTAAGGTGTTAACTTGTATAAAATTAAAGTGAAAAATTTTAATGGTTATGTTACCTCTTCCTATTTTCATATTTTTTATTATTTGCGATATTGATATTTTCTTTTTCATTTTTTTTCGTTAAGCGCTAACTTACTTCACTCTCCTATAGGTAATAGTAGGAGAGGTTTCATATTATTCTTCTATGTTGGGGTTATTCCAGTACTGCATCATTTTAATCACATCTTGCGCCTCTTTCACATCGTGCACTCTGAGCAGATGAACAGGGTTGTGCAAGGCGAGTGCGTGCAGGACCGAGGTTCCAGTAAGGGCATGCTCTGGTATAGTTCCCAGAACGTTAAATATCATCGATTTTCTAGAAATTCCCACTAGTAGAGGATGATCTATAGCTTTGAATACGTGTAAATTTCTTAATATGAGATAGTTTTGCTCTAATGTCTTTCCAAATCCGAATCCTGGGTCAATTACAATATCGTTTACCCCTAGCTCTTTTAGTTTTTCTATTTCATTGGCAAAGAAAGTAAGCATACTCGCAATAAGTTCTTCGTCGGGTAGTTCGGCTCCTCTGTTGTTGTGGGTTAAGCAGTATGGCACTTGGTTGCGTGCCACTACGTGGTACATGTCGGGATCTTTCCCTCCCGAGATGTCGTTAATAAAACAAGCCCCCTCATCAATAGCCATCTGCGCCACGTTGGCACGGAAGGTATCTACCGATATTTTAATGTGTGGCAAATATTTGCGCAACAGCTGCATATTCTTTTTCACCGCTCTATACTCTTGATCCGCCGAAATTGGGGTAGCGTTAGGACGGGTGGAAACCACACCTAAATCGATGATAGAGGCACCTGCCATCAACATCTCATTGGCACGTATTACAATGGCCGTGTCGGTATCGTATTTTCCCCCATCAAAGAAAGAGTCTTCAGTTACATTTAAAATTCCCATCACCTTACAAGGTTCAAGCGATAGGAGTTCTTGGTTGAGTTTTATACTTTTCATTTTTATATTTATGGTAAATCATCTATTATTAATCGAAACTATTGGGATGCTACGCTTGCACATTGCTGAGAAAACCCCGTAGCCATTCTCTATATTGGTATAAATTTGTACTGGTTCCATCACAAAATCAATAGTATTTCTGTATTGGTTTACAGACTCCGAGTAGAGATACTCATTTTTATCTAGCTGGTACATCTCCGTTGCAATTGGTATATATATATCCTCGTAACTATCGAAAACATCAGTTAAGAATGCCATATCGCCTCCATCGTTATTTTCATCGGTGAATAGAAATTTGTCGTATGAATCGTAATCGTATTCAATGTTATACCCAAGCATTCCATAGCCGTAATCTACTACTGAAGCAAACATATAATAATT
>CAYJOY010000146.1:0-5889 GCA_964371885.1 uncultured Lentimicrobiaceae bacterium
TTCCGAGGGTTTAACCATTTCGGTGAATAGTTTCTCGTACAAAAAATCGCTACCTAACGATATGAGTGGCAACGGCGGAGGTTTTGTTTTCGATTGCCGATTCCTCCCCAACCCTGGTCGTGAAGTGGCGTATAAAAAATTAACGGGTAAAGATCAGGCTGTTATCGATTATTTAGAAAAATATGAAGAGGTTGCCTCTTTTAAAAATTCTATTTTAACCATATTACGTCCAGCGGTACAAAACTACACCGAGCGCAAGTTTAACCACTTAATGGTTAACTTTGGATGTACTGGTGGGCAACACCGCTCTGTCTATTTTGCGGAACAAATTTCCCAATATTTAAGAGAAGAATTTCCCGAGGCAAATGTAGTGCTAAAACATATAATGTCGCCTTGGAAATAGTGCAAAAATTTATATTACTTAACTATTTGTTATTTAGAAAAAAAGTATTATCTTTGCGCCCTAGAAAATAAAAACAAATAATGATTAATTTAACTAAAGTAAATCAGTAATAATTATGGAGTTACTGATATTGTACGCGGTACTAACCATCGCATTTTCATTTACTTGCTCGCTATTAGAAGCAATTTTGTTATCCACCCCTATTTCATTTATTAACTCTAAAGAGGAAGATAAAGACCCTCGTGTGGCAAGGTTTAAGAAACTGAAAGAGAATATTGATCGCCCATTATCGGCCATTTTAACCATCAATACTTTGGCACACACTTTAGGTGCTACCGCTGTAGGTGCCCAAGCTACCATTCTGTTCGATAGTTTAACAGTAGGTATTATTTCTGCTGTGTTCACACTTTTAATCTTAGTTTTGTCTGAAATTATCCCTAAAACCATAGGTGCTACCTACTGGCGTCGCATGGCACTTTCGTCGGTAGGGATACTCCGTTTTATGATTTTTGTCTCTTACCCATTTGTAATACTTTCGGAGTTAATGACTCGCTTTATTGCGAAAAACCATAACGAAGCTACGGTTAGCCGTGAAGAGGTATCGGCTATGGTAGAAATGGCTGCCGAAGAGGGTACCTTCGAAGCGTCTGAAAATAAGATTATCCAAAACTTAATGCGTTTGGAAAAAGTTAATGTTAACGATATCATGACCCCTGAAATCGTGGTTTCTAAAGCATCGGAAGAGATGAATGTGGCAGAGTTTTATAAGATGAAACATTTCTTACAACATTCACGTATCCCCGTGTATGCAGATGCTGAAGATGAATATATTACAGGATACGTTCTCCGCCAGGCCGTATTAGAACAAGTGGCCAACGATTGCTTTGATACTAAGCTTAGTGAGATAAAAAGAGATGTGATTATTGTAGAAGAAAATCACTCTATAATGGCGCTATGGGAAACGTTACTAGCTCAGAAAGAACATATTGCTATTGTGGTGGGCGAGTATGGTAGCTTTGAAGGGATTGTAACCTTAGAAGATATTATTGAGTCTATTTTCGGATTAGAAATTGTAGATGAAACCGACAGCGAGGTAGACATGCAACAATATGCACGTACCAAATGGAAAGAGCGTCGCGAAAAATATAGCCACATTATTAGCAAAGAAGAAGAGAAAGAAGAAGAGGTTAAACAGTAACAACTTTTAGAAGCCTCCAATAAAATAAAGAGTAGATCCAATATTTGATGGTTCTACTCTTTTTGCTTTATATTGGGTATTTTATTCTTTTACAGAACTTTTAATAGTAATGTTAAGTTCGCCATTTTTATATTTCTTAATAGCAGTGGCAATGCTTACATTAAGATCGAAGCCTACAAGAATAATGGTTGATGACCAGAAAATCCAGAATAGTATAATAAGTACCCCACCAATAGAACCGTAAACTAAGTTATAGGTAGAGAAGTTGGAAAAGTAAATACTTACTCCAAATGTTAATAGAACGGTCATTATTGTAGAGAACATGGAACCAGCAGAGAAGAATTTATAATCTTGTTTTTTGGAAGGGGTAAAGTAGAAGAGTGCCGATACAAAGAAATAGAAGAGCATAAAAACCAGGGCCCACTTGGCGATATTAAGCATAAATGGTACGATGTTGGGCGATTCTATCAATCCTATATCTATCGAATTGATGAATTTTGAGACAGTAATAAAAATGAGCGTAACGGAAGTTACCGTAATAAGAAACGTTACCACCATAGCAATACTAGTGAGCAATTGTTGTAGAAAAGATCGTCTACTTACATCGTAATAGCTAATATTTAATGTATTTATGATAGCGTTTAAACTTGTAAACGACAAATAGACACCGAGCGATAAAGTAAGCCAAACAATTGCGCCATCTTGCCGGAGCACCAAATTATTAATTACATGCGATACACTTCCCCAGATAGAGCTGGGTACTATTGTTTCAATAAATTCTAGCAATACATTCTTTACATTTTCGCCCAAAAACGACATGGTAGCCACCAGTGCCATAAGTAGGGGTATTGCGGTGGCAAAAATATAGTAAGTGAGGGCGGCGGCACGCTGGAAAAGAATCCCTTTAATGAATGACTCTATAAAGAAATACATAACCGACCAAAAGGGAACCCCTTGGAAACCAGGGAGCACTAATTGTTTGAGATAACTAATGGTTTTACGTACGGTGGGAATTTGACGAAACTTAACAATCCGTCTCTTCATTCTCATACTGAGGTTAAAATCGTTACCTTGAACTTGCATTTAGTTAGCTATAAATTTAAGTGATAAATCTAAACTTTTCACATGATGGGTAAGTGCACCAATGGAGATAAAGTCGGCACCTAAGTTTGCATAATCGTGAATATTCTGCAATGTGATACCGCCAGAAATTTCTGTCTCAATCTTTCCATTAATAAGGGTAATAGCTTCCTTTATGAGGGTAGGGGAGAAGTTATCGAGCATAATTCTATCAACGCCACCATGTGCCAATATCTGTTTAACATCGTCAATAGTTCTCGTTTCAACCTCTATTTTTACCTCTAACTTATTTTCTTTGATATAGTTTACCGCCTGATCGATGGCTTTTTCGATGCTTCCAGCAAAATCTATATGGTTATCTTTTAACATGATCATATCGTAAAGGCCAAAGCGGTGGTTTACGCCACCACCTACGGTTACGGCATATTTTTCAATAACTCGAAGGTTGGGTGTTGTTTTACGTGTATCTAATATTTGTGTTTTACTTCCTTGTAGTGCGTTGCAGTAGTTACGAGTGCTGGTTGCAATGCCACTCATGCGTTGCATGAAGTTAAGGATGGTCCTCTCAGCAGTGAGCATACTCCTTGCGGCACCTTCTAACTCAAAAACGACATCTCCTTTTTTTATCAAATCTCCATCTTTCATCATTATTTTCATGGTAACCGAGGGATCTACCTCGCGCATTACCATCTTTGCTATATCGATGCCAGCTATTATCCCATCCTCTTTTACTAATAGCTTCATTTTACCTGTAACCTCTTCGGGTACAGACGATAATGAAGAGATGTCGCCAGTACGAATATCTTCAAACAAACTTCTTTTAATAATCTCAATAACTTCTGGTTGGTGTAATGGTATCATATTAATATTTATTTACAATAATAGGTGGGGTCGATTCTACATTACTTTTATTTAACGCTCTATCATAAATGTAGAAATCGAATTTAATGGTGTCGTTGGTACTTAACGGATTGTTTATGAGGAGATCTATATCAATGGTACCTTCTATCGATTCTGGGGTAACATCGCTAAGGCGAGGTATTCTGGCATTTTGCTCTGTTGGCAAATCTATCTTTACAAATTCGCCATCAATTTTCTCAAAATAATCGAGATAAAAGTTATAGTAGTATATAGATGTTGAGTCGTAGGGAGGGTGCATATCGTGAGAGGTGTTGTCTAAGCCAATATCGCCATCCCCATCTTGAAATGTAAAGGTGAGTTTTGCCTTATTGTCGACGCCTGTCCCATCATTTTCTTTAACAATAGATTGATATTGTATTGCTGGGATCTCAGAAAACTGCTCTTCTCTTTCACAAGAAGATAGAAGTATTAGTAGCGTCAGAAAGAAAATAGTTTTTTTCATGCTTTCAACTTTTTTAGCTTTAACTTATTGCATCATGGAGCGTAGTAGGTCTATTTCCTCTTTCCATATTTCAGGATTGGGCGTTTCTAATATTACAGGGATATGGTCGAAGAAAGAATCGTTCATAAATCTTTCAAAGAAATCGATCCCTAAGAATCCGTTTCCAATAGTTTCGTGCCTATCTACACGTGAGGCCCATTCTTTTTTGGTATCGTTTAAATGTACCGCTTTTAAATACTGCTGACCGATAATTTCATCAAACTGTTTCCATGTATCGATGTAACCCTGGAGCGTTTTTATATCGTAGCCTGCGCTATAAGTGTGGCAGGTATCTATACATACCCCTACGCGCGATTTATCGTCTACTTGATCAATAATTTCAGCAATCTCTTCGAATGTGTGCCCGAGGTTGGTCCCTTGTCCTGCTGTGTTTTCAATTACCGCTATTACCCCTTCTGTTTTTTCTAAAGCTATATTAATAGATTCCGCCACGCGGCGCAACGATTCGCTCACCGTTATGGCTTTAAGGTGGCTGCCAGGATGGAAATTGAGGAGCGAAAGTCCTAGTTCATGGCAACGTTGCATCTCTATGATGAATGCATTTCTCGATTTAGTGAGCCCTTCTTCGGTAGGATGACCCAAATTTATAAGGTAGCTATCGTGTGGTAAAATATTTTTGAGGGGAATATTGGCGGCTGCACAACGCTCTTGAAAGAGCTCTATGTTTTTAGGAGTTAGAGGGGTAGCCATCCACTGTTTTTGGTTTTTAGTAAATAAAGCAAAAGCTTCTGCCCCTATTTGCTGGGCATTTAAAGGGGCGTTTTCTACACCACCACTGGCACTTACATGGGCTCCTAAATATTTCATAATTGTAAATTATATTTGTATAATATGAAGTTTCTAAACGTACTGTAGAGACGTATTTTTTACGTCTCTACATGTAATATATTAATTGTTAGTATTATCTAACATTATATTTTATTTTTTGAATGATTACTATTTGTGTTCTGGACTAATATGAACCATAACTGCTTGTATTACCTCCTTTGTCTCTTCATCGCATATAACGCCAATTACAGAGCAATTGTTAATATCCCATTCGGTAGTTATGTCGAGTGTGTTAGCGAATGTGTGGGTTTCATCGGATTTAAGCAATCCGTTTTCTGTAATTCTTTGTCCGTATGTAGAAGGGAAGCTAGTACGTAACACATGGTTATGCTCATAATCGTATACTGTACCATCGCCACCAACTCTATTATCTTTCTGAGGAGAGATCAGTCCATCTTCCAATAAGTACATAGTAAACAACACGGGTGATGCGAATTCTTGTAGAGGGGTTATTTTAGCATTCACTTTCAATTTAGCTCCAAGTGCATCTACTTCTGGGATCATTTGAATAGCTATTTTTGCAGGTTCTACAGGTGTTCCCTCAATAAAAGCTTGCCACGTAGACGAAGCAGTATTTAAATCTCCTGTTCTGTTAATCCATCCCGTAGGAGCAGAATTCACTTCGGCAGCTTCTGCTAAGGTATTGCCTGTTTCTGTTCTATAATCTGCAGAAAATACATCACCAATAGGGCGGGCAAAGTTTGTGGAGTGTACAGCCATCACAATTAAACCATCACCATAGCTTTCTTTAACAGTAGTAAGTATTTCCTGAGCTTCGGGACAATTCACGCAGGTATGTCCGGTAAACTCTTCAAAATAGAGATTAGTTTTAAGGGTCGAAGGGTCTATCGGGTCAAAAACAACTCCTTCAGTGGCGTTTTCCCATAATACAGGAACGGTATATGGCCCTTCGATTTTATCGCAGGCAGTAAAAACCGTAATTCCAATAAGCAATGT